>JAUVJW010000124.1 GCA_030596465.1 Candidatus Fermentibacteraceae bacterium
GCGGAATAGCCCTCTGCCTGAAATGCGTCAATATCTCCTGGCTTTATCTGAGAAGAACACATTATCAGATCTGTTCTGTCACCTGTTACACTGCTGCGCATGATGAGTTCTGCCATTATTAGTCCATCATTTTCGGAAGAATCACCATCTAGAATAGCGATCTGAATCGGATCGCCGCTCTCTGTTGCTTTTTTGAATCCAACAAGAGCGGCAGCGCGATCCGCTACCGCAAGAACCCGGCAACCCATATTCTCAAGCATTTTTAGATACACACCCCGCAACTGCCTGTCGTTCTCCATGACCAGCACATGAACATCTTCCAGTGTAATCTCAGGTGTCATTTTTCCAGGAACACGCTTTTCGAGAGGTATAGTCAGCCAGAAAGCAGAACCGGTGTCAGGGATATCTTTACCATAAAATTCTCCACCAGTCGCCAGAGCAAACTCTCTGCAGGTTGCAAATCTTCTATCAAGCGCAGGTAAATCTTCATTTGTAAAGAACTGACCGACCCCCTCCGGGAAAAATTCTGCTCCCGATAGTTTAATCGAAAAACGAATCTCCATTGTCCGCTCATTTGAAGACACACAGGTAACACCTGCTTCAACAGCACCACCCGATAATCTGGACATAGAGTAATCCAGTAAAACCCGCAAAACACTTTCTATCCCGCGAGCCGGTCCAAAAAACAGATCTGGTAACATTGGATCTATCTGTACATCAATACAGGAACACCTGTTTCGGAAAGGGGCAACTGCAAGCTTCAATAGTTTCCTGAGAAGGAACTCATTGTTCTCCAGAGAAAATTCTTGAAAATCTCCCATTTTCCCCTGCATAATATGCACTGCATTGGTCAATTTCCCGCAGTCGGCTTTTACTGTGGTGAGCATACTCTTCTGCTCCTCTGTCTGTTCTGTCTCCAGAAGCAGATCCACCATTCCGATTATGCCTCCCAGAGCAGCTATCTTGTCAGATAAGTATTTCCCATGGCGTTTCCTGCTCTTCTTACTTCGAACATCCGCTCTTTGAGTCTTTTCCTTCAGATAGCCGATTTCCTGACTAAGCGCCCGATTCTTTTCATTCAGATCTTCTTCCAGAGACTTTATCCCTGAGACATCAATAAACACTTCAAGAAGGAGATCTTCCGAATCAAGTTGAATTGGAATAGCGGTCTTCACCACAGGAATCTTGTGACCATCTCTATGTAGAACAAAATGCTCAGCTCTGTCAATCTTCCGGTCAAGATCAATAATGGGACACTGATCAACGAGAGCAGGACAAAAGGCAGTATGACAGATATCTCCAATAAGCTCTTCCCTCTTCCTTCCGATAACAGTGCAGGCTCGGTCATTCACCTGCCTGATGCGCTTATTCCGGTCGATAATAACCACGCCAACAGGAAAACTCTCCAGTATTTGCCTGATGGTAGCCAGAGAATTCTTCAGAGCCCCCGTATTTCGAACCTCATTTGTGATATCCCGATCTCCGCCGCAGTAGCCTTTCAATTTACCTTCTTCATCAAACACCGGTACACCGCTGGTAGCAAGAATAATTTCATCGCCGCTTTTTGTTAGGCAATGATTCTCAAGATTAGTAAAACTCTCATTTCTGGAAGCAAAGCGATTAAAAGCCGAGGCAATCCTTTCCCCCTCTTCCCGGGTCATCGTATCAAATGGAGTCTTACCGAAAAGTTCCTCGGGAGAATAACCCATGACATCATATACCGAGGAAGAAACGAAGGTATAAGTAGCGGCAGAATCTATCTCCCACAACCAGTCAAAGCCGGAAAAAGCAATTCTCTTGTATTTCTCCATTCTCTGCTGCAGACGATTCCAATCGTTTCGGCGAAGAGAAATATCCCTTACTGCAACGATGTAGCCCTGAACAACCCCCAGCCGGTCAACCCTGGGGGAAAAGGAAAGTTCAACCGGTATTTTTTCTTTGTTCATCGTAGATAGGGTTACTTCCAGAAGAGAAATGGTTTGAAATTCTCTAATAAGTGTCTTATCCTGAATTGTTGCGGCAAATTCATAGAATTCAAAAGCAGAGATCTCTTCAAGAGAAGAAGCTTGAATAAGAGATAGAAAAGATGAGTTTGCATACTCAACGACAAAATCCCTGCCGAGCAGTACAATTCCATCGCTCATCTGCTGAAACACACTTAGTTCATTACTGTTCAAGCAGTTATTCATTCATTGTAGAAACAATGATACGGGTTACACTTGTATCTCCGTTGGTGGTTTCAATTCTGGCAATTCGATCCCCTTCAACGAAATACTCGTCATCCATTTCAACGCCATCAATGACCACATCACCATTGCAGGTCTCCACGGAAAAACCCATCAGGTCGGGCAGCTCAACCGATATATCACCGTTCGTGGTTTCAATAGTAACCACATCATTCTGCCTTAATAACAAAGCAGTAATGTCACCATTGGTGGTTCTAAGAAAGCGTGAAGAAAGAACCTCAACATGAATATCCCCATTTGTGGATTCTACATTCGCAACAACGGCACCAACAATATGGGTCTCTCCATTTACAGTGGTCTGATTGATTGTATACCCCATCTCATAAGGGATCTTAACCGCAAAATCCACGTAACAGAAACAATTCCTTTCCGGGTAGTCCGCTGTAACGGAAAGATGATCCTCAAGCTCTTCGAATCTTATCTCCAGACCTTCCGGTATCCCCCGGCCTGAATCACCGTAGACGGAAGTTACAATCTGAATAAAATTCGAATCCCATTCAGCAACCTCCATATCTCCATTGGTGTTATAAAAACTTAGTTCTGAGCCCGATATCGTGTTAAATTCATCTGTTCGAACTTCAATCAAATCACTGTTTACGCTCATGACAACACACGAGGCAGTAAGACACACACAAAGCAAAACAACTATTTTGTACTTCATTTTTTCTCCTGAAATTTTTCGCTTAGAGTATCAATGGCATCTTCCACACTAATTTCTCCCCGATGAAGTTGTTCAAGAACACTGATCGATGTATCCCATGTTTCCGTACGGTTCTCCAGGACATTGAACATTTCCTCTATTCTGGTTCTGGCTGTGGGATACGAAACTCCAAGCATGCGCTGAACCGCTTTCAGGTTACCCCTGGCGAAAAGAAAAAGCTCAAGAAGTGCTCTGTTGTCGGCATCCAGAGAGCATAAAGGACACATGGAAAAGTCACCGCTGACCTCTGTTCCACAATCAGAGCAGATGTACTTAACCGGATTAAGAACTCCACCACAGGAAGGACACCGGGATGGCGCTGCAGCTTTAGTCATCTGATTCTCTCTTTATCACTATTCCTCCGCCCATGGAAGTCACTTTAAGCGTGGACAAATTCTCCTCATTTCCGTATTTAACCGAGATCTTTGATTTTCCGCGACCCCCTCCTGAATCGGATATGATCTCATGATTATTTCCACCGACAGTGATAGGGCCACCAAGAGTACTTGCATTGATGAGTGCCGATACATCATCATTCAGGCTAATTGAAATTCCGCCTCCCATAGTCTTTGCTTTGGAATTTCCTTTCCAGGTTGAATCAAGTGAAATATTCAGCCCACCGCCCATGGTCTTGATAGAAAAGCGGTCTCCGGGGTTACTGATTGCAACACCTCCACCCATGGTCTTCAGCTCAACAGGAACCCTGACATCGCTGGAGCTTATTCCTCCGCCCATTGAAAGTACTTTAACCGAAGACAGGCAGTCAGGCACCTTAACGCTGAGTTCGCCACTTTTACAGAGTAAAATTCTCTTGTTGTCTTTGTTGCCTGTTCTGATAGTACTGCTATTATCAAGTATTGCCCTGAGAATATTGTCCTCGCTGCGGGAGAGAATAATGGAAATACTCTTTCCCTTATCTGCATTACCGTGGATTACAAGTTCCTTTGCTTCTTCCATCTCCTCAGTAACAGATTCAACCTCTTCCAGGTCAATATTTTCATAGGCTTCAAAAGATTTTCTACCCTTAAAAACATCTCCCATTGAGGCCTGGATCATTGGTCCTATTTCTTGAATAATTGATCTGGAATTCGGTATCTTTCTTTTCCTGGCAGTTTTACCCATATCCAGTCCGCTGCCTGTAGATTCAAGGGCTTCAAGTAATTTTATCCCCTCAGCAGCGGTAATTGTGCCATCTGCCACCATTTCTAAAACTCTTTCTTTCTCTTTACTCATTTCAGCACCTTCTTTCTTGTTTTTGACTTTATTCTTTACATTATGATAATGCAATTTTCTCTTTTGTCAAGGCACTGCTGCAATTTTGTAAAGCGGCTATTTCCCATTTAAAGTCTTGTCCAGTTTGTCAACATGGTTATAGATTTCTTCCATTTCGGAAAGAAGTCTTTTCTTGAGTTCATGCAGACCCAGCTCAAGATCCTGTGTGGCCTGGCTGAAACGGTCAATGAACTTGGCGTTCTCTGTATCCATAAAAAGAGCAAGAAGCATGTCGGGAGTCAGTGGATTATTCCGGGCGTCTCCCCTGATCTTGTATGTTCCGCCCGATGTACTGTACGGCTTTTTTGATCCGGAAGTTATCTCAATTCGAAGAAATGGCTTTTTCCCCTCGCTGTTCTCTACAATCACGAAAACTTCAACAGGGGGAACACAGCTTCCGGCTTTGCCCAGAATGGATAACTTAGCCCTGTCCCCTATCTCGCATCCAACTATCTCAGTGATCTGTCTTCCCTGTTCATCCTTGTTCTCTCGAACTCCAAGAAGGATTGTACCGCCTCTTTCACAATTGGCAAAAGCAACAAGATCATCGGAAGAAAGACCGCCAGCAGACTCTTTAAAATCAAGTTCTCTGCTCTCCTGGCTACCAAGCAACTCCTCAGCCTTCTCGGAAAGCCCGGCATACTCGGTTACTAATCTGGATTCGGTCAGTGCATCCTCTCCATCCAGGAATTGCTCTCCTCCCACTCCGCCTGATATTCATATTCGCAGAAGAACACCTTAAGATCCGCCTGATATCCATACTCAACATAATAGATGGATACATCCCCCTGGTACTCATAGTCACAGAAGAACCAGAGACAGTCTTCATCATCAGCCTGATACTCGTATTCAACCACAAATACCGAAGCATCTGCCTGATACTCATAATCAACCACAAACACACTGATATCAGCCTGGTATTCGTACTCGGCAATGTAGATCGATCCCGCGGAAACTGTCCCCGCAAAAAGAACAACTGAAAAGATCAGAAAAGACATCTTTAACATCGTACACCTCCTTCACATAGATGATAACTCTCTTAACCCTTGTCCACAATACCCCCAGGAGCGCGATTTATCAGTTTATGGGTATATTTCAATAATATTGTTTCTCTAAATTGTTTGTGTCTTGTTTATGGATGTTTTTTTCCTTAGAATTGATAAATCCCAAACGCTGAATTGAAAGGAGAGAAATTGTGAAGTTCTTTTCACTGTTACTGATTCTTGCAGCCGTAGCCGGAGCGGAATGGATTGACTTCGGGCTGGATGGCTTGCCTTCCGCTGAAATAACTGTACTTGAGGCAACACCTTCAGGAATTCTTGTAGAGTTGGTTGTTCCAGGTATAGAAATCAACCAGATCACCAGAGAAGGAAATATTTACCATGAACTATCCATACCCGGCATGATACCAAACACGGCCGGGGAAGGTCATCCCTCCATCCCTTCTCTCTCTTTTCTTGCTGCTGTATCAGAGGCTGGTGTATCCAGCATCACAGTGGAACAGTCTTCCTGGTTTGAGTTGGGACAGTTCACTCCCGCGCCAATGCAACCCATTCCCGTTGACAATTCCTGCGAAGAGATTCCCTTTGCGGTCGTTCCATCATCCTACAGTGGTGTACATCCCTCCCTGCAGGCCTCCTGGGTCAGCGACGGCGTACTCCGTGGCGTAGATGTTGGAAGAATCAACATTTCTCCCATAAGGTGGAATGCTGAAACAGGAATTCTCTCCGGGGTCTCCAGAATGCTGGTCAGAATAGAGTTTGCCGGTTCTGTTTCAATCGAACAACGCCTTCACAGCAGATTCTGGAACTCAACTTTCCAGCGCACTCTGGTAAATGCCAGTGTTCTTGGATCTCCCGTAATTACCGTAAACAACACAACTTCTGAACCAGTAAAGGCTTTAAATCGCAGACAGGCTGACGAAATCACCGCCGCTGATTTTCTTATTATTGCGGGAGATGATTTCGTTGACTCAATGATGGATTCCTTCATTGCCGCAAAAATGGAGCAGGGCTTCCTCACCGCTCTTGTTGCCGGCGGTTCCTGGTCTCAAACAGAAATTAAAGCCTATGTGCAGAATGCCTATGACA
>JAUVJW010000212.1 GCA_030596465.1 Candidatus Fermentibacteraceae bacterium
CGCTTCTTTTTCAACTCATAAAGAAAAATGGAGAATTTTCCAGAGGCAGTCTGGAGTATCGGATAATAGATCAGTGTTTCAATGAACTTGCGGAAAGACGTATCCTTTCCATTGCATCGGCTCTGGGGGTAACTCCCCATGAGGTTGAGATCGCAATAAAGAAGATCAGGAAACTGAATCCATGGCCGGGAGCCGAATTCGCGGGCAGCACAGGAACCGTGGTAATTCCCGACATTATTATTGAAAATCACAACGGGAAATTTATGGTCTTCCTGAACGATAACCGTTTTCCGCATCTTTCAATAAGCAACAGAAACCGCCGGATACTTGAATCACCTTCCACCGGGGTGGTTGAAAAAGACTATGTGAAGAAAAAATTCAAGAGAGCAAGCTGGTTCATCAAGGCCATCAGGCAGCGGCAGGAAACCGTAAAGAAGATATCAAACTTCATCGTTGAGACCCAGCGGGAGTTTCTGCTTCACGGAGTCGAGTCATTGAGACCTCTGACCCTTCAGGAGGCGGCAAAGGCTCTTGGCTTCAACCAGTCAACCATAAGCAGGGCAATCAACGGGAAGTATGTTCAGTCGCCACAGGGAATTCACGAGATGCGTTATTACTTCAGCAGGGGAAGTGCAGATGCTTCCGTTACCGCTGTTTCCGTGAAAGAGGAAATTAAGAGGATTATTGACGGCGAAGATAAGTCCAGACCTCTCAGTGATGAGAGGATTGCCGATATGCTCAACAGCAGCGGAACTACAATTAAAAGAAGAACGGTGGCTAACTACCGTAAACAGATGAACATACCTGGTGCCAGGAAAAGAAGGCGCTTCTAAGGGGATTTTGGATGAGCAAGGATATCTTCAAGGGATACAGGGAAGTTACCAGAGAGATGATGGAGAAGTTTGGTATCAGTGTCTGGGATGATGTGATCCTTACCGCAGGTCCCAACACTTTTGAGGGAGTTGTTCTTCCAAGAAGTGAAACTGCCGATGCCAACCACATTGTTATTAAACTGTCCACAGGGTACAACATAGGTATTTCCGCTTCAAAGGTTACCGGTGTGAAAATACTTGGATCGAGGGAGGCCGTTTACCAGATAGCAGAGCAGGAATTTCCATTCGACCCTTCACACCCCAATGTAACATTGCTGGGTACAGGCGGTACTATTGCCAGTCGCCTGGATTACAAGACAGGTGCGGTTATTCCAGCTTTTTCACCGGGAGAGCTTTACGGAGCAGTTCCTGAACTCGCTGACATCTGCAATCTTGAAACGGAAAAACTTTTTGGAATATTCAGTGAAGACATGGGACCGGAGCAGTATATTATTCTTGCAAAGGCTATAGAGAAGGAAATTGAGAAAGGTGTTGCCGGTATTATGATCGGCCACGGAACAGACACACTTAGCCATACCGCCGCGGCGCTTACTTACATGTGTCAGGATCTTCCGGTGCCTGTTGTTCTTGTAGGCAGTCAGAGGTCCAGTGATCGTCCATCCAGTGACGCTGCTCTTAATCTGATACATGCCGCGAAAACTGCTGCCTGTTTTGACGCGGCGGAGGTAGTGGTCTGCATGTTTGGCCCTACCAGTGACAGGTACGGGCTTTTGCATCGGGGTCCTCAGGTCAGAAAAATGCATTCAAGTTACAGAAGTACCTTCAGAACAATCGGTGACAGACCCCTCGCGATGGTTGACAGGGAAGGGTTTACCTTCCTGAAAGAAGATTATATCAGGAGAGACCCCAGTCGCAAACCCAACATTCGTCCTGTGTTTGATGATCGGGTGGGTATGGTTTACTACTACCCCAACATGAAACCTGATATGATTAACTCCATGGTGGAGAACGGTTACAAAGGAATAATTATTGCGGGCACAGGTCTTGGCCATGTAAACAAAGCACTTTATGAACCCATTCGCAGGGCTACTGAAGCTGGAGTTCATGTGTTCATGACAGTTCAGACTCTCTGGGGTTTTGCCCAGATGTATGTGTACGATACAGGGAGACTTCTTATGCAGAGGGGTGTTGTTCCACTGGGCAACATGCTTCCTGAGGCGGCTTACATCAAACTCGGCTGGGTAATGGGTGTTACAGATGATCCTGAGGAAATTAAACGAATGATGCTCACGCCGGTTGGTGGTGATATCACTGAAAGTGAGCCGCCGGATGGCTATCTTATTCTCCAGGGCGGAGTACCCGAGGTTAAAGATATTTTCAAAGGAATAGACCGATGAATATTAATATTGAAATTGTTGATCTCAAGTTTCCAGAGGGTTGCAACATCATTCTGGGCCAGTCGCACTTCATTAAGACAGTTGAAGATTTGTATGAGGCGGTATCAGGTACAATTCCAGGCAGTTCCTTTGGTTTGGCCTTCAGCGAGGCCTCCGGCCCCTGCCTTATCCGGAGTGACGGCAATGATCTTGAACTGAAAAGAGTTGCCGAGGAAAACCTTATGGCAATCTCCTCGGGACACTGTTTCATTATTGTACTGGGTGAAGCTTTTCCAATTCAGATACTGAATAGGATCAAAGCAGTTCCTGAGGTCTGCAATATCTTCTGTGCCACAGCCAATCCCGTTCAGGTTCTTGTTGCCAGAACAGGGCAGGGTGGGGGTATTATGGGAGTTATAGACGGGGAAGCACCCACTGCGGTTGAATGCGAAGAGGATGTCAGCGCAAGAATCGAGCTTTTAAAGAGATTTGGTTACAAACGCTGACAGGATTGTTTTGTGCAGCGGGATATCATTCAGGAATGATTGCTTGAAATTTTCTGACTGAATCATTTCCGACGCGCGGAGTACTTCACTTTTTGAGGCCTTCTTCCATTCTGAGGATTTGTTTTGGTAGATTTCTCTGTTCTTACGGGAAGTTTCAGGGTTTTCTGATAGAGCGGCGTATATTCCTGTCCATTTCCAGTAGATTTCGGGGAGATTCTTAATGTCCTCAATCTCAGTTATCTGTGCTTTTTCCAGAAGTTTCAGAACTTCACCACTTGAGCTGTCTTCTGAAACGAGGCAGAGGGCGAGGTCAGTTCTTATGGATACAATGTCGTGACTGATCTTATATCTGCCGCAGAGTTCCAAAGCTTTTTCCAGCAGGTCGCGTGCTTCTTCGCGGTGGTTGTCTGCCATGTGAATTATCGCCATTGAATGATTGTTTTCCACAATCCCGGCTTTGTCTTTCGCAGCGATGCTTATCTCAAGAGCGGTTTCGCAGTATTTTTTCGCGGGGTGTATTTCCTTCGTTCGCAGCTTAAGCAGCGCACAGTTTGTCAGGAGAATTCCCTCCATGCTTTTTAAGCCGATCTGTTTTGTCAGCAGTAACGCTTCTGAATAGTAC
>JAUVJW010000119.1 GCA_030596465.1 Candidatus Fermentibacteraceae bacterium
AGCATGCGTTAAGGGAATTGATGAGAAGAAGTAATTCGTCCAGAAGGGTTAATCCTTCCGATTCGTAAAACATCTCTACGAAATCGTAGGTATGCCATGTTTCCGGAGCAACAGTGTAGAAATATTTCTCCCCTGTATCCGGCTCAGCCTCCTGCATGGTAAAGACTTCTTCCCTGACTTCATCCCATGTGTATTCTTCGTACTGCGGAAGCCAGGAATTTTCTATAAGTGGATGAACATCTACCTGCAAGCCATTGACGGTTACAGAAGGCGAAGCAAGAGGATCGACAGTATCTTGCAATGAAAGTCCGGCTCCCGGGGTAGATACATTTCTTGCTATAACCGGAAAATACATTATAACGGTATCAGCATTACCGGTATTCGTGAAGAGAAACACAGCTGTAATCTCTGCCTTACCACCTGGATATATCTCTATTAGAACTTCCTCGGAGGTCATTTCAATTGATGCATGAGAAGAAGATAATGGTACAGGATTCTGGACTATTGAGCGAAGATATCCGGCATCCGCGTAAGCACATGAAGCAAAGATCACGAATGGTGCAAACAGCGATAGCAAACGCATTACCAGAATCCTCCTCTCAGACCATGAGAATCAAGCTGGCAATATACCATTGTTACGATGAAGGGGGCATTAAGAACGCCCCCGTTCAAACCGCTTCGGTAGCTTTTCAAGTCAGGAGTTCATCGGATGCCGGGGACATGGGCAGTTGGTCCGACACATTATTTGCCCCGGGAACCGGGCTTACAGGCATTCTTGCTGATTCCACACAGCACCTTCAGTACAGGGTAATACTTGATAGCTCCGGGCGGGTGGTTGCTGAATCTTCACAGGAGTTTCCCATGGGTATACATTCGGTGATCTTCGAAGATCTTGCGGAAGGTGTCTATTTTTGTGCCATGGGGGCAGGCAATTTTTCAGCTACAGAGAAAGTAGTTGTTTTGGAATAACTTCCGTAAGAACACTTATTCAATTCTCTTACGAAACTCAAATGCCCGAACTTTTTTTTAGAATGTATTTCTTCTTCTGCTTCATAAAGAATTGTCAATAAGAGTCGCAATGATATTCTCGACGGTTGTTTTGATATTGTCCTCATTGAGATACGCGGGGAAATCATATTCTGGAAAAGATTTTTAAACCGTTTCACCTGCCAGAGAATCTGAACAAACTCTCCATGGATATCCAGCAGTTAACCTCTAAGCTTTCTGCCATTAATGAAGAAGGTCGGGTCACGATTCGATGGAGAATACATCAAGGCAGATAAAGCGATGCCCTGGGATGAAGCGTTCATTGCTTCCTCCATTGCACCGGAACTGAACAGTGTTATGGATATGTCAGGCTTTCTCATGCCCATAGATGAACTCTTTAAGAAGTTCGGATTTGACATTGCCGCCATGAATATCACCTACGATGTTTTTCCCAGAAAGAACAAATCTGAATGAGGTAATCAAACCATCAGGTTTGTACCCCTTCCCCGATCTGTTTAAAAAAATCAGCGGTGAGGATCTATCTCTCTCATTCCTGACTGGAAAGATCAGGAGAACCATCTCACAACCATACAGCTCATCACTTGTGGTCTATTGACCTGACCTTGCTTATGTAGAATCATTGTGCATAAGTATAAAACAAGGAGGGATATGAAGCGTTCCAGGCACAGTAGCTTTTTGCGAAGCGTATTGTGTCTAACGGCTGTTATATGGATGCTTCTGGTGTTCTCCGGGGGCAGTGTTTACTCGGAATTGACATTCAGTGAAGCTGTAACTGGAGTAAGCAATGAATGTCCTGAATGGATACTGAACAATCAGGTTCTTATTGATGTGGTCTACTTCGGTTTCGACGAAAAGATACACAGAGGACAGGTGGTTGCTGATGCCAGGGTGGCAGGCGATCTGCAGAAAGTTTTTATGCTGATGCTGATCACTGGTTTTCCACTTGAATCCGTTATACCCATATCAGAGCTTAACTGGGATGATTTTCTTTCCATGGAGCTGAACAACACCTCCGCATTCAATTATCGCACGGTTCCCTTTTCCAGTAGTCTTTCTAATCATGCGTACGGACTGGCAATAGACATCAACCCTCGACAGAACCCTTATTACACAGGTACCCAGGTGTTTCCCGAGAACGCCGAGTATGACCCCTCTGCCCCGGGTACCCTTTATGAAGGGCATCTTGTAGTACGGTTGTTCAGATCCCTGGGGTGGCGATGGGGTGGAGACTGGAGAGAGAAGGATTACCAGCATTTCGACAAGCAGCTTGAAGATATAACCCTGGAAAACGTCAATAAACACTTTACATGGCCCCCCTGGAGGTAGAAATGAGAAAGGCAGTACTTGTTCTAATTGCACTATCTATCACAGCAGTATTTCTGTCGTGTACCAGTAACGAAGTACCTGATACCCCTGCTTCAGACCAGGAAACAGAAGAGCCTGTTAACAGGGAATCGACCACACCTGAAGACGAAATCACAGAGGAAACAGCACAGGAGGAAGAAACGAGTGCTTTTATCGAATTGTGCTACGCAACCTCTGTGAACATGCCTGAAGATCAGTTCGGCCCCGAGAACGTGTTTGACAATGATCCAAACACCAGTTGGGTGACCATGCCGGGTGCAGGTCCTGGCGAAGGGCTTTTCTTTTCCTTTGAGACACCAATTCATATAGATGCCATCAGCATACAAAGTCTTCCCGGAAGCGACAGCATTGCAGAGCTTACCATGGTTCGGCTGTACGTTAATGGAGTTTCCGGACCGTATTACAGTATGCACCGGGAAGAATCCGTTCTGATTGATCGCAAGGTTAAAAGTCTCTTTATCCGAATTACCGGTAGCGAATACTTTGGGAACGAAGAGCCTTGGAACGGACTCTGCTATTATGGCAGTTTGCCTGTAGGGATCAGTGAAGTTAACCTTTTTGTAGAAAATGAAGACGGCGAGGAAGTTCCCCTGCGGATTCAACCAATTGCAGGAGCTACCGGGAACATACAGGCCAGTTCCTCACTGGATCCTGTAGAGTCTTACAACCCTGATTTTCTTTTTGATTCCCGCTCTGATTTCGGCTGGTCCGACGGCAATACAGAGAGCAGTGGCCAGGGAGAAAACTTGTCATTCCACTTTGATCAGAGCCGGCGGATCGAAAAGATCAAGATCTGGAATGGTTACCATCGATCCCAGACACACTTTGATCAGAATGAGCGGGTCGCCGGCTTTTCCTTTGGACCTGAAGGCGAAGACGGATCTGAATACCAACTTAGTGACACCATGGTACCACAGGTAATTACGCTGGAAACACCACTTGAAGGGCAGAATTTTTCTCTTAACATTCTTGATGTATATGAAGGAGCAACTTACAAAGACCTTGTGATAAGTGAACTGCGCTTCTTTGACGGAAACGATTGGTTTCAGCTTCAATCCGGAGAAGGAGAAATTCGAAAACGCCAGTTACTGGAGTGGGCACAAAACACAGATGCAGGTGTATTTATTGACAGACAGGTGTATGCCGAAATCTGGACTGAAGATGCTATAGTCCAGCAAACCTTCATTTTACGCTCTAATGGCAGTTTCATAGTCTGGAAGCACCTGGATATGGATGATGGTTCTGAGACAATGTATGCTGATGGAAACTGGCAGATCATTGATGATAATTCGGTAAGAATATTTGGAAAGCTGCATAGAATGGGAAGTTACTGGGAGGATGCATATGATCCATATTCAGGAGCAATACCTCCTCCAGACGTGGAGCTGGACCGCACAACCATCTTCACTGATACCCTCCAATTCGACGAAGAGACCATTTCAAGTCAGCGAGGTATATTTGAGGAATTCACATTCTAAAGAGGAAAATCAAAACAGCCCGGCTTACCGCTATAACCCTGCTGGTCATACTAGCGGGAGTTGTAGCGACAGGTGGTCTCAAGTCACTCAACAGCACTGAGTATGCAAACGGCTGGGATGGTTATTACTATCTGATCCAGGTACAATCCCTGAACAATACAGGTGCAATGCATTCTCCGGAGTATTCCCTTGTGTATCTGCCCGTTATAGCACTGCATGCAATCACTGGAGACTACGTAGCCTCCTACAAGATCAGTGCCGTACTGATAAAAACCCTTTTTGTGTTCTCGGTATACGCACTGACTCTTTCTTTACTGAGAGCCAGAAAACCCATCGATGGCATTGACAGCAACAACTCCTCGTTTTTCACGGCTCTACTGGCAGCTGCTCTCTCTGCGACAAGTCCATCCCTGAATTTCTTCTTTACACAGTTTCCCAAGAACCTTCTGGGTTTCGCTCTGCTCTTTTTTTTCATCTCTTCGGTTTACAGAACAAGCAGAATCCGGCAAAACCGGACCCTGTCGGGAGGACATTTCCTGGCAGGTACAGCAGGGACAGTACTGCTTCTGGCAGCGACATACTTTACTCACCGTTTCTCTGCGGTTCTCTCACTCTTTTTCCTGATGCTGTTCTTTCTTCCTTCGCTTAAACGACTCCCCTGTCACCTGCGGGCAACAAGGAAACAGAGCGAAGACAGTAACCCTGCATCATGGCTGAGGAAACACATCAGGAAAGCAATTCTTCTTATTTCGCTGATCTTTCTTATTCTTTTATCGGGCAAACTATCTCTTGCCCTTTCATTCTATGACCTGGAAGTAATTACTGACAATCTCTCACATACCCCCATATTTGTACCTGTATCGTTCGTACAAACCTTTGGCTCTGAAAAGCTTACAACAGCCTGGACAATAGAGATATTTCTTGCCTGTGTTCTACCTGTTTTAACAGTCTCTCTCCTGCTTTGCAGGAAAAGATTCAACTTCCTTCGTCTTGGCAGAGAGTATTACATACTGATCATCATTTCTCTTGCCGGACTGTTCCCCTTTTTCAAGTTTTCACTTACAGGCCTCTCATACCGGCTTCTTTATGCTACACTGCTGATCTTTCCCCTGCTCTGCGTTCCATTCATTTACCATGGAATACAAAAGATCATGGAACTCACAACAGATAAGAAAAGACAAAGACTTGAATCAATGCCTGTTCTCCTATTTGTGTTGTTGCTGATTTCTTCCATTTACACAGGCAGATCATACAACCCCGAAATTCATGACCCTCCCTATGGCTTCTACCGGGAGCTTGCGGAAGAAAGTATCTCAGCACTTGCTGATATTGAATTCGAACTGATCATCGCCCACAAAGCTCTTGCCGAAATTATCACCTATACCTGGGAAGTAGATGCTCTCCCATGGGCACCGGAGGACTACTTTCCCCGTGAGCGGGTCTGGCGGATAACAGCAGGGATCCTGCGGGATGAGGTTGCCATGTATCTCAGTCCGGAGCTGGCCGACAGGTACTTCTTTTCATTGAGCAGGGACTATGCGCTAATGCGCGAGGATCACTGGGAAGCATTTTTGCAGAGCATTGCCAATGAACCGGTAATGCTTGATGCAGTTCATACCTGGCGCAACCCAATGGAGCAGAGACCGGCATACATGCGGAAAGCACATCCCACAGAATAGCACTGTGTGCTTTCACGGCAATAAATACTCCTGAAGGTTGCTGACTACAAACGATCTTCCTGCAATTGTTTTATGGTGCTGGTAATCAATCTCACATTCATCACAACAATTCTGTAGAATCCCTTAATTTCAAATTACCTGAATTTTGTGCTGAAAACGCCAGAGAATTTTCTTGTGGATTAATACTGGTCTGATGAATAAACTCGACATTTGAACTATGACACCACATCAAAGAATGTATATGGTGAATACGATGTTGCAGAGAGCACAGGTGGTCCCGACGTTACCTGCAGCAGGAACAAAGACAAATGACCGGATCTAAAGCAGTTCATGGTTGAACTGATGCGTGTTCATAGGAACATTCCGATACTTGGCAATGCTGTTGATGGCAACTCTTCAGACAAAAAGCTCAATCACAAAATGCTGCCCCGCATGGGTAATCACCTTGCCAGGCATGGAATCGGAGATGGTGCTTTTGTCTACATTGCGGATTCAGCAATGGTTATTGAATACAACCTTGAGGCTCCTGAAGAAAATAACTTTATCGCGAGATTGCCATTCAATTACAAGGAAGCTGATCTCGCTGTCAGCAAAGCCATCAGAGATAAGGCTGGCTGGGAGAACATACCGCTTACAGGGAGCAGCATGGGATTGAGAGAGACTTCATCTTCATAAAAAACCCGACGATTATGAACAGTGTGTTTTTAAGAATCCGGAACGCACTGTACGCCCCGTAGTAGATGACCTGCTTTGCTCCTTTTCTTTGGAATGTGGGATGTTGTGCGCACGATCCACTCAGGGAATCAGCGGAGGATTACAACAGGCTCTATCAACCGTATGTCTCCCGCAGTACATACGAGGAAGACTGTTCCCTGAGGAAGTCCTGATATGTCCATCTCAAGTAAATTGGCCCCTGATGACAGGACTCCGGGATTCAGAGTGCAAAGAAGTCTTC
>JAUVJW010000054.1 GCA_030596465.1 Candidatus Fermentibacteraceae bacterium
ACATCCTTATTCTCTTTATAAACATCAATGGCCTTCTCCCCGTTCTCCGCGGTAAAAACCGTGTATCCAGCTTTTTCCAATGCGAGCTTGCCAATAAATAATATGTTATTTTCATCATCCACAAGAAGAATTCCTGCAGCAGTTTCCCTGAAAACCGAAGATTCGTCATTTTCTTCAGGCGCCTCTTTCGTCTTGATTCCTTCAGCAGCAGGGATAAAAACTTTTATTGATGATCCGATTCCTGTTTTACTTCTGACTTCAATAAATCCTCCATGCCCCTCTACAATACCGTGAACAACAGCCATACCGAGCCCTCTTCCTGTGAATTTCGTCGTAAAAAATGGCTCAAAGAGCTTATGAATAACATCGTCCGACATGCCGTCGCCTGTATCATCTACCTGAATGCAGGCAAACAAAAGCCCTTCTTCTTCAAGATCGGTACTGTCTGGAGGTTGAGTTCTCTCCACCCCGGTAGAAACCGTGATGGTTCCCTGGGAGGACCCGATTGCCTCAGAGGCATTGGTAACAAGGTTAAGGATTACCTGCTCCATCTGAGTGCTGTCCACTTTTACACTGGGCAAATTCTTGTCCAGATGATAATGAAGATCAGCTTTTCTGGAAACTGACACTTGAAACATGGGTTTCATGTTTTCAATAATGTCGTTGAGATAAACAGTTTCAACAACAAAGTTACCTCTACCCGAATAAGCAAGCATCTGGCCACTTAGTTCACTTGCAATTCTAACAGACCTGTTAATCTCCTCCAGGTACTCAAATGCCGGTTCCTCTTCCTCTATGGAAGAAATTGCAAGGTCAGTATATCCTCGGATAGACATCAGAATATTGTTGAAATCGTGAGCAATCCCCCCTGCAAGAACGCCCAGGCTCTCAAGCTTCTGAGCATGCTGCACCCTCTTCTCCATCTCCTTCTGTGTCTTTTCTGCGGATTTTCTGGCAGTTATGTTCCTGGCAACATGCATTATCCTGACTGATCCATCTTCTATATCCTTTGAAACAGCCATACTCACTTCAAAATCACCATCAAGCTTATCAAGACGCATTTCTCGAAGAAGCGGTAAACCTGTTTCTTTCAATAAAATGTCTTGGATACAAGGAGCTTTCGTATAATTATCCGACAGTATTAAAGTATACAGTTTTTTTCCGATGCATTCCTCTCTCGTCATGTTCAAGGCAAGAGCCTGGGCTCTATTCACCCTGATAACAGTACCCTCTGAATCAAGAACAGCGATCAGCTCAGGAAGAGCATCGAATGTGTTCCTCCAGTCATCAACTGCTTTTCTTAGAAGTGATTCTGATAATTTCCGCCTGGTTATATCCTGATGGATACCTGCTATTCTTACCGGTTTTCCATCCCTGTCCCTTTCAACTGTTCCACCACAGGAATGAATTGATCTCCATTCACCATTTTTGGTTTTCATTCTGAACTCACACTCAAACCGTTCAGTATTCTTAGCGAGAAATTCATCAATGCGGGATTCAAGCATGTCTCTGTCATCCGGATGTACCAGTTTCAGCCAGCCGGCATAAGAAAAATCCATCTCTCCTGGAGAATACCCAAGCATGAGTGAATAACGGTCATTATTGACCGCTTCTCCCGTCTGAATATCGCAATCCCACGAGCCAAGATATGCCTGATCAAGAGCCTGATCAAGCCTATTTTCGCTTTCTTTCAGAGATATGGTTCTCTGCTCTACCAGATGCCTCAACCGAAGGTTCCAAAAAAGGATAAGAAGAGCGGCAATTATAAACAGGCCCAGAATAATCAGCATATGAATCATGTAACGGAATCCGCTTTCCTCAGAAATTCTGATCGGGTTACCCTGCCACTTGGTCTTAATCCCCTCAAGTATTCCAATTTCTTTTGCATGTTCAATGCCTTTATCTATTATTGAGCAAAGCAGGTTCTCGCCCTCTGCAACAGACATGCAATTCAATCCGACATAAAGAGTATCACCCACTGCGACAACATCTTCCTTCAGATAATGACTTGAAAGATGATACTCAATTATCTGTTCATCCCCAACAAGAGCATCAACTTCACCGTTCAAAAGCAGGTAAAGCGCATCTGTAAAATTATCCGCATAGATCAGCGTACAATCAATTCCTTCTGTGTGAAGAAAATCAATGGCGTAATCTCCTCCTTGAACAGCTACTTTTTTTTCTGTAAGATCCGCAAGAACTTCAATATCCGTTGTTCCGGACTGAATGTATATTCGGGCGGGAATCTCGTACATGGTTTCTGTAAAATCAAACAAACTGTCTCTTGACTGGCTGTAGAAGAAGCTTGTCAGTACATCAGCATCACCATTCAGAATCGCCTCCTGGGCTTCCTGGAAAGTCATATCGGTAAAAATAGCCTGAAAACCGAACTCTGTAGACATCCATCTAACCAGCTCAATACACATCCCCTGACGCTCTCCATCGTCGTCAAGAAATTCGAAAGGAGGGTAGCTTGTCTGGCTGACAAAATGGATTTCGGGATGACTCAGCAAATACTGTTCTTCCTCCGGGGAAAGAATGCATGAATCTGCATAAGCCGAAACAATGATAAAAGTAAGAAAAAAACCAAACAATGGAAAACGCACAATCCTCCCCTATATATAGAACTGTAAGTATGTATGAAATTCTTTTGAAGAACCAGCCTTCCAATCTACAGCAACAGTTCTTATGATAAGCAGAAGAAATAACAACAGCTTTAATCCAATAAGAGATATTAAACACCAGGAAATTATTCCATTATGGAGAGTGGATTCAAATCAAGGTTCACCTTCGCATACGGCACTATTTATACCGATTGGAAAACATGAATTTGTATGAAGAACTCAAGAAAGCCCTCGGAAAAGAAATACAAAAACACCATCTCTCCGGACAAAATATCAATGTAAGATGCAAGGTACTTTCTCCCGAAGAAGCAATTGGAAAACCGAATCACGACGATTACCCCCTCGTAAAAGGCAGGGAAGTTATGGTAGAAGCTGTTTTCAAAGGCGCAAAAGGTCAAGCTTTTACAGACGAATTTGAGAACGCTGATTTTCCCGTTGATGAGCTTATGCAAATGAAACTGAACTCAAACAGAAGCAGATCCTTTTTCATATCGGGCTTGAATGCTGTTTTCAACCACCTGAAGCTCTGTGATAAAACCATTCACTGCGTGGACGCCGAGCTGGAGGATTGTGCCCATAATCTCTCTGAATTCATAGGAAATAGAAACCATATCCTTCTTGTTGGCCATCAGCCAAGATTCCTTGAACAACTTGTTGTGCAATACAACACCAGAGTTATTGATCTGGATAAAGATAACATCGGATCAGTTTTTTCCGGTATCTCTATTGAACCTCCCGAGATGACTCCTGACGCCATTAAATGGAGTGATTTAATTCTCGCTACCGGATCTACCGTTGTAAATGGAACGATTACAGATTTTCTATATCTGGATAAACCTGTGGTTTTTTACGGTGTCACTATTTCAGCCGCGGCAGGCATATTAAACTTAAACAGATATTGTCACTGCGGACATTAAACCTGCAGCAAATACCCGAAAGGAGAACAAGGTGTACAGAAAACTTTTTCAAACAGCATTCGGTTTGTTGCTCTTCATTGCTTGTGGTTCAGAGTCTACTATAGAAGTTTCGGATGGCTCCGAGTTTCCCGCTGCTCAACTGAGCATCACTGACACTATCGGAGTTGAACTGGGAGACTCATGTTATGTCTTTGGATACATTGCAGATGCTGTAAGAACAGACAGTATTATTTATGTACTGGATATGTCCCGAGCCCATCTTGGAAAGTATACACCGGAAGGGGAATACGCAGGATATATCGGTGGAAGAGGCGATGGCCCGGGAGAGCTTTCCCACCCGCAATGGCTGGAGCTTTTTTCAGATGGCTCAATCATTATTCAGGATGTATCCGATCTTGGTCTGTATGACCCTCATGGAAACTGGCAGAGGCATATTCTTACCCATTCCGGGAACTGGCCCAGCCAGCATACGGTTACCGGAGTTGCGACATTCGCGATTCGCTGGCATGAATTCATTCAGGAACCGTCATTTACTCTTCGGCAATTCATCGCAAGTTATAACCTTGACGGTAACTTTCTGACAGAATTTATGACCGATTCAATTCTTGTTCCGGTTGATCCCAATGATAACAACGATGCGCTGAACAGGATGCTTTTCTCCCACTACTTTGCTGGTGATATTAATGGAAATCTGTACATTGTTCAACGCCATATTCCTCAATATCAAATTGTCTGCTACTCCTCAGACGGCATTGCTTTCGATACCCTCTCGCTTGATCTGCCCGTTGTAGAGAAAACAGCTTATGAAATATCCCTTGAAAAACGGCATGTAGAGGAATACCTTACTGGAATGGGAAGCTCGGATGTTATGCAGTGGATCTATGAACCGGATTCCTTTAAAGAACCCATCGCGGGGGTATGGCTCGGTTGGGAGAACAATCTGTGGGTACTTCGCGGTACTGAAGAAAAACCTGCATTCGATGTATGGAGTTCCCCTGACGGAGAGTATCTTTTCAGTGCAGAGCTGAATATTGATATTCCCCCCACTGAATTCCTTACCTTCTATATAAATCCATACTGCAGAGACTTCCTCGCTGTACATGAGGATGAGGGAATGGTTCAGAGATTATTTCTGATTAAAGTGAATTAGGAGTCTGACCGAAAATAGAATCAATGGCATGAGAAATGGCTTACTGTTAACGCCGATTTTTTATGATCTTATTCAGAGTCTCCGGCTGAGTTCGGAAAGTATACTTTATCTTTCAAGCTTTCTGTAGACGTACCTGTGAGGGCGGTCGGCAATGGCACCGAGTTTCTTCCGGCGGTATTCCGCGTACTCGCTCCAGTTTCCGTCAAACCAGATTATCTCGCCGTCTTCAAAGGCAATGAGATGAGAACAGACCCGGTCGAGGAACCAGCGGTCATGGCTGATCACAAGTGCACAACCTGCAAATTCATCAAGGCCTTCTTCCAGAGCACGGAGTGTATTCACATCCAGATCGTTGGTAGGCTCGTCCAGCAGAAGAACATTTGAACCCTTCTTCAGCATCAGAGCAAGGTTCAGCCTGTTCCTCTCGCCACCGGAGAGAATGCCCACCTTTTTCTGCTGATCTCTGCCTGAAAAATTGAACCAGGAACAGTACGCCCTGCTGTTAACCTCCCTGGTTCCTCCGAGCTTGATGGTTTCCTGTCCGTCTGAAAGCTGTTCCCATATGGTTTTGTCGGGATCAAGCTCTGAACGCAACTGGTCTGCATAGGCCAGGCTGACAGTTTCGCCTGTTTTTATTTTACCACTATCCGGCTTTTCCAGGCCTGTGATGAGTTTGAAAAGGGTTGTTTTACCCGCTCCGTTGGGTCCAACGATGCCCACTACGGCTCCGGGAGGTATGGAAAAATTGAGATCACTGAAGAGCAGCTTGTCAACAAAAGATTTCGTCAGAGATTCTGCCTCAATAACAACCGACCCCAGCCTGGGTCCCGGGGGGAAAACCAGTCTGACCTCTCTAACCTTCTCCCTCTGACCTTCTGCCAGCAGCTTCTCGTAACGGCTGATTCTGGATTTGCTTTTCGCATGCTGGCCCTTGGGGCTCATCTTCACCCATTCCAGCTCTCTTTCAAGGGTTTTCGCCCGAAGGCTGTTTCCCTTTTCCTCCTGCTGAAGTCTTCTGGCCTTCTGTTCAAGCCACTGCGAATAGTTCCCCTTCCAGGGAATACCTTCACCACGGTCAAGTTCAAGGATCCAACCGGCGACATTATCAAGAAAATAACGATCATGGGTAACTGCTATGACAGTGCCTTTATACTGCTGCAGATGCCTTTCCAGCCACGCAACGGTTTCCGCGTCCAGGTGGTTGGTAGGTTCATCCAGAAGCAGTATGTCCGGTTTTTGAAGCAGAAGCCGGCACAAAGCAACCCGGCGGCGCTCTCCACCGGAGATATTATCAATCACCTCATCGGAAGCGGGGCACCGCAGAGCTTCCATGGCCAGATCCAGCCGTGCATCAAGATTCCAGCCGTCAACGGCTTCTATTTTGTCCTGCAGAGCGGCCTGTCTGTCTGCCAACAACTCATAGTCTGCGTCAGGCTCTCCAAAGGCTATGCCTATACTTTCATACTCCGCCATAAGATCAACTATGTGCTGTACGCCTTCGGATACAATCTGGCGAACGGTTTGCCCCTCACGCAGATAAGGCTCCTGCTCAAGAAACCCTATGCTGAAGCCGGAAGCACAACTGGTATCACCGATTATATCGGTGTCTTCACCTGCCAGAATCCGCAGCAGAGTTGATTTCCCCGAACCGTTCAAACCTATAACGCCTATTTTTGCACCGTAAAAATAGGAAAGAGATATGTCCTTCAGAACATATTTCTCTCCATGCCTCTTCGAGACATTGTGCATTGTATAGATAATTTTCTTGTCGTCTACTGTTGCCATGGACGGTATATACCTAAAGCAGTCTCCGGAGAACAACACCAGCCTAACCGCTCAATAATCCTGTTTCAGGGTAAATGGACGGGAAATGGCTGGCGAACAGGGAGTCGAACCCCGATTATCGGATCCAGAGACCGATGTCCTGCCATTGGACGATTCGCCAGCGAGGAGCAATTATCATTAATTGATTATGTTCTGTCAAGTATTTTGAAGATGAAAGGAATGAATATGGCTAGAAAGTCTACCGGCATCCTGCCAAATTTCATAGTTGCGGCACTGGCTCTCTATCTTACTTCTCTCATTATGGGAGACAGAATGGATTTTTCCGGATTCTGGGGTATCATAATTACAGCGGGAGTAATTGGTCTGTTAAACTTCTTCGTTGCACCTGTCATAGCGCTGTTAACCTGTCCTCTGCAGATTCTGACCCTTGGCCTTGCCAGGTTTCTTATAAGCGGACTGATGATTGTTCTTGCATCTGAGTTTCTGGATAGTTTTGCAATCGCCAGCTACTGGTGGGCAGTGCTTGCCGCTGTAGTGATTTCAATTTTAACCTCAGCAATGGAGAATCTCTTCGGAGTTAAGAATCGAAGGAATTGACCCTGCGTATGATACCCGCCGGGGTTTGGGCTCTGCCCTGCCCCAGGGGGTTGTCCTGAAGGATTTCAAGAAGCAGATTCCGATCTTTTTCCAGAGGGAAACATCCAAGGATATTCCCTCCCAGGTCGTTTATGTCCACAACAGCCACAGCACAACCGAATTTTCCTGATAACCTCTTTGAAACTCCTTCCGGATCCAAAGGGGCAAGACTTACGGCGTTATTGAATGGCGGAATGGTTCCCTTTGTAGGACCATCAATAGATCTGGCACAAGTGCCGGCAATCCTGTAAAAGTCCCCTCTTCTACCGAATAGCTTAGTGAAACCCCCTACCAGCGCGGCAAAAAGAATTCTGGCGGTTCCACATTCCCGTAGAGCACATTCCATGGTCTCCGGCATTCCCAGGCCGATTCCTCCTGGTGTTTTTGTAACATATCTGCTAAGAAAACGGGCAAGAGGCCTTACATGAAGATCGTCTTCACCAAGAACAAAATACCTGCCCTGGCTACCGCCTACTGCCTTTTCACTTACAAAAAGAGTATCATCAGTGGACAAAACCAGCCCTGCCAGAGAAAGGCCTTCCTGGATTGCCTCAGCCAGATCGTCACCACGGAGAATCAATCTGGTTTTTACGGGGATTCTCCGCCAGCCAACTCCGTCAATGGTAATTACAGGAGCCTTTGTCTGCATATATTCCTCTTTCACCTTCTTAAGGGGGTAATACTCTTGAATCTAATTGAATCCATGTCACAGGAAGTAGAGATTGCTTCTCGTGAAGTAATACTTCTTCCTGTCGGCAGTCTGGAACAACACGGAACTGAAGCTCCGCTTGGTTGTGACGGAATCATAGCTGAGGCCCTTTGCCGAAGAGCGGGTTTACTTACTTCCACGCCTGTACTGCCTGCTCTTTACTACGGATACTCCCTTTGTCACACATCCTTTCCGGGAACATTTTCTATCTCCGAGGAAACCTATTCGAAACTGCTGTGTGAAATAATCAACGAAGCTGCCAGAAACAAATTCAAAAATCTTCTCATTCTAAGTGGTCATGGCGGCAACAGAAAGGGTGCCGAGAAAGCTGTTTCAGAAGCAAATGAAATTATAGCCAGCCGGTACATGGGTTATTGGCAACTTCCTGGAGTTCAGGATGAGGAAAACCGCCTCTTCAGTAAATCAGGCTACCACATTACCGCGTCAGAAGTCTCCATGGTCTGGTATCTTCTCTCGGGGTCAATCCCCGGAGAGTTTACTGGAACTTACCCTCCTGCCGTGAAAAACATATCTGACTTTTCTCCGGAGCAGTGGAGAAAAAACTACCCCGACGGAGGTGCGGGAACCGATCTTTCGGGAGCATCGACGGAAAAGGGGAAAATTCTCTTTGAATTTATTGCGGATTCCCTGGTGGCCCTCCTGCGAAAGATGAGCGAAGAGTCAATCGCGAAGTCCTGATTATGCCGCCTGTTTTCCCTTACTCCATATACGCTTATGTGCGATCAAACTTTACCTTTGCTGAAACGAAGGTCTCCCTGTGCCCTCTCCAGTGCTTGTATAGAAGGCTTTTCATCAACTCTGATCACTACTGCATTCTCAGCTAACTGTGTGTCTGTGCTGATACGTCTGCCTCTTCTTCGTTGAAGAGAAATCCCCTGTTTACGAAAGATCTTCCGGATGCAGTCAAGGAACACATCGAAAAACTTGTTGGTAAAAGGCTAAGCTGCTGGATTGTTATTTTCTGAAACTCTTATTATGATTTTTTGATTATTGTCAGCAATAAAGGAGAATGCTATGGAGAATTCCATTTGGGCCGAACAAAGAAATTCCGTCAGAATTGAAGACTGCTATTTTTATCACACGATGGACATTCCCAACCATGGAGTGGTGCATGGAGAATGGGATCTGAGGGGTCAGGAAACAACTTATCTTGGCA
>JAUVJW010000116.1 GCA_030596465.1 Candidatus Fermentibacteraceae bacterium
CGGGGAGGCGGTGGGGGAGATCTGGTGGTTTTTCAGTGACACTGTTCTGGAGAATGACAAGGGAGTTCACAGGAGAGCGGCTGAGTTCTTTCCCCTGAATTCATTCCCGCTGATAATAAAAACTCTTCATGCCGCAAGAGACTTATCTGTTCAGGTGCATCCAGGTAAAGACAGAACGATACCCATGAAGGACGAATCGTGGGTGGTTCTTCAGGGCTCAGGTAAAATAATGCACGGGGTAAATGCCGGAATAACGCCACTCCAATTTAAAAATGCCGTAGAGAACGGATCTGTAGATAGTATTCTGCAGCATATTGATGGGAAACCAGGTGTATTTGTTCATCTGCCCGCGGGAACTATTCATGCTCTTGGCGCCGGGCTTACGGTGTTGGAGGTTCAACTGAACTGCAGTGTTACCTACCGTCTCTGGGATTATGACAGAAAAGACATTAACGGGAATCTGCGTGAGCTTCATGTGGAACAGGGGCTCTCAGCAATTAACTGGAAAACCATGGGGAGAGCCACTGAAGTATCAGGGAATTACCTTAATGCCGGTTCTTACTGCATGCGTAAAGTCGGATACGGGAAGATTGAACTCAAACCACAGGAAGTTCTTTTTGTACACGGGGCTCAACAGTGTTTCTTCGCGGACTCAACCGGCGGGACTATTTCAACCACAAGTGACTCTTGGATCATAGGGACAGGAAAATGAATGGAAAAAGAATTTTTGCGGTGATAATGGCTGGAGGCAGAGGAACAAGGTTCTGGCCTGCTTCAACAAACTCTCGTCCGAAACAGTTTATGGATCTTCTCGGTGGTGGCACTATGCTTCAGAAGACCGCTGCCAGATTTGTGAATATCGCGGGCCCAGACGGGGTAGTGGTTGTTACCGGCGCCACGCACAAAGCTATTGTTAAAAACCAGCTTCCGCTGCTTCCACAAAGTAATCTTCTCCTCGAACCCGTGGGCAGGAACACTGCCGCCTGTATTGGCTGGGCCGCGGAAACCCTGAAACGGAGAGGTTTCGGTAAAAGCGTAATGATTGTTGCCGCCAGCGATCACAGGATTGAACCTGTGGAAGGTTTTGAAAAAACGATGAGAAACGCCATTACACTTGCTGAAAGGGGTTATCTCTGTACAATCGGTATCGTACCGGATAATCCGGCTACAGGTTACGGATATTTGCAGACTGGTGAAGAAATTCAACCGGGTAACAGAGTAAAGAGTTTCCGGGAGAAACCTGATGCCGCAACTGCTGCTGAGTACCTGAGATCAGGAGATTATCTATGGAACTCAGGAATGTTTATCTGGAGAGTTGACAGTTTTCTTAACGAATTTGAAAAGCACATGCCCGATCTTTGTAAAGACATACAGCAACTTCCTGACACAACAAGCCCGTCTCTGCAGGAATACTCCGCTCTTGAATCCCAGTCAGTTGACTACGGAGTAATGGAAAAAACCGACAAAGCGGTAGTTGTGCCCGCACAGTTTCAGTGGAGTGATATAGGCGACTGGCCGGGAGCCAGAGGCGCAGGGGTCGAAAAAGGCGAGAGTATTATCATCAATTCAGAAAACACTCTTGTATTCGATGAGACCGGCAGGTTGACTGTGGTTATCGGACTGGATAATGTGAGTGTTGTTTCTACCGATAAGGTTACTCTAGTCATGTCAGACTCCAGTGCTCAGAAAATAAAAGAAGTTGTTTCCGATCTGGAGCAATCAAGGCCGGATCTGATCTGAGCGGTGGGAGATGATTTCCACATTGTGATCAATCGGGAATATGTTGATGGTTTATCTTATTATCACCTGAGCACCTACAGGGAGCCAGAAATATGCCCACCTGGCTGTATAAGAGCCAAGTCGAACACATCCGTGTGAAAGAGCTTCACCCAGCTGATGTTCAGCGGAGGGAGCGGCCTGATGAAGACCGATTGCTCCTGAATTCTCAATAGCCTGCCAGTAGGGCATGTGGACTCTGTAAATACTGGAAACGGGACTCCATCTTTTGTAGAGAATCTCAAAGTCACCGCTGGGAGTGGCAAATCTGGAAGGTCTTCCTGTGGAGACCAGCGCTAGATTCGCTTCCTGCCCATCGTCAAGAAACACAATGGTTTGCTGCTCTTTACTTACAATAGCAAGTCTCTCCCCAGGTTCATTAACGACACTTTCCCCCTGAAAAGGAAGAAGAGAAACAACCCCCCGCAGCAACAGAAACGGGACAAGAAAGCAGCTCAGTATACACCCCTCTTACATAGCTTTTCTGTTAAAGCAACATCATCAGACACTTCCGTATGCAACTGTTTACTCTGCTACGAACCAGACCTCCGGTCAAGGGGGGGGGCAAGAGTTGACTTTAGCTTTTGTATGAAGCAGATTCCTCCATGGTGTGCCTTTGGGCATTTTTGTTTATTCTTGAATATTGTCTGAATGGAGGATTGTTTTGAATCTCGCAAAGCTTTTGGTTTCCGTAGCAGCCGGACTTCTTATAATTGCCGGTTGTTCGTCTCCTGCGGTTACCGGTATTAAAGTTCACATACAGAATAGTGAGTATCAGGAGGCTATTCATCTTGCTGACAGCGTAATAGCCAACGACGAGGGTTCCAACCCGGAAGTATGGTATTGGAAGGCCAGAGCATACTGCATGATGCGTGTATGGGATGAAGCCGCTGTTTCTTTTGCAGAGGCTTATGAACTTGATCCCCTCATGGCAGCTAACATAGCAACTTACTGGCCGGCGTTCTACAATACAGCCGCCGGTTATATTGAAGAGGGAAGAATTGAAGACGCAACCAGCATGCTTCAAACCGGAGGAGCAATAGTACCTGAGCGTCCGGAATTTGATCAGTTGCTGGGTGACATTGCCCTTAACAGACACGATTATGAAGAGGCAGTTACCAGATTCGAAGCTTCCATTGAGCTTGCCATTGTTCAGATGGGTGTTATCCAGACGAACATCGCCGAGTCTGAAGATCCAGCCTGGATTGAGCAGCTTAACAGTGAGAATGACCGTATGGTTCAAAGTGTTGTTCTTTCAACCTATAATACCGGAGCAGTTCTGGAAAATCTTTACATGAACACTGAAGATGAAGCCGCTGCCGCGGACTACATGGCGGAAGCTGTTGTTGTCTACACAAGAGGTATTGAGATTGATCCTTCCAGTGCAGATCTTTTGACAGGTTTGGCTAAATTCTATATTCTTTCCGAGCAGTATGATGAGGCTCTTGCCACCTATGACAATGCTCTTGCCGCAATTAACGCCGGTGTTGAAGAAGGTTGGATTGAAGAGGAAGAAGCTGCCGATATGAGAGCCGGGGTTCTCCTGACAAGAGGATTTACTTTCATTGAGATGGAAAGATTCGATGAAGGTATTGCCGCCCTTGAAGAATGCAGAGCCCAGATGGGAAACACCTATCAGGTGCTTGCCATGATTGGTCATGCCAACTTCATAATGGAGCAGTATAACGAGTCTCTCGAAGTGATGGAACATCTTACAGAAATGGATGACCTCACAAACGATGAATACGCCAATGCCTGGTACATGGTGTATGCAAACTACATTCGCCTTGAAGAAGACACCGACGCTCTTCAGGCAATATTAACAGCTATTCAGTACGATGGCGACAATGCAGATTACTACGAGTACCTTGCTCAGACCTACAGCACCCTTGGCCGGAACAGTCAGGCCATGGAAGCTATGGAAAAGTCACAGTCACTGCGATAGAAACAGAAAAGAGCCCGGGGTTATTCCCGGGCTCCTGCCGCTGTTCAGGTTCTTCAATTATTTCAGTCGGACAAGAAGCTGGTTCTTCTCCACTCGCTCTCCAGCTGATACGGCTACTACTTCCACAGTGCCCGCAACTGGAGCTGTTATCTCATTGTACATCTTCATGGCATCAAGGAGGAGGAGAATATCACCTTCCCTGACCTTTGCTCCCACGCTGGTTTTTATTTCAATGATAGTGCCCGGTATGAAGGCATTTACAAGCATTTTATCCTGTGGAGCCCACCTCTTATCAAATGATGAAGGCACTTCAGTTTCGTAGATGGTTTCATCAATGTTTAGTTTTCTCAGCTCGTTTTCATCTGGCATTGATCTCAGCCTCCCGCTGGCTTAAAGGGGAATGTTGCCGTGGCGGCGGAACGAGTTACCGTGATCCTGCTCACCGGCGAATTCAAACGCCTTGATAACAATGTCTCTGGTCTTGTGGGGCTCTGTGAGTATATCAACATAGCCCTTTGATGCCGCGACATATGGATTGGCAAATTTCTCTTCGTATTCCTGTATCATTTTTTGACGGGTGGTTTCAGGGTTATCGCTGGCGGCTATTTCCTTTCGGAACACTATGTTTGCGGCACCTTCGGCACCCATAACCGCGATTTCCGCTGTGGGCCAGGCTATTACGCTGCTGGCACCGAGGTGTCTGCTGCACATGGCAATGTATGCACCACCGTAGGCCTTCCTCATGATAATGGTAACTTTGGGAACAGTGGCTTCGCTGTAGGAATACAAAAGCTTGGCGCCGTGCCTGATCACACCCGCGTGTTCCTGGTCGACTCCGGGAAGATAACCGGGAGTATCTACCAGGGTAAGGAGAGGAATACCGAAGCAGTCGCAGAAGCGGATGAATCTCGATGCTTTGTCGGAAGCATTAACATCAAGAACACCGGCCAGGTATCTGGGCTGATTCGCGACAACTCCAACTGATTTGCCGTTCATTCTGGCGAACCCGACAACAATGTTTTTAGCGTAGTGTTCGTGAACCTGCATGAAGTCGCTGTTATCAACCAGTCCATGTATTACATTTATCACATCGTAAGCTTTTCTGCGATTATCCGGGATGATATTATCAGTTATTTTTTTCATTGGAGAGCTTGACTGGTGCACAGGCGGGGCTTCCAGGCAGTTGGCGGGAAGAAAGCTCAAAAGCCTTTTGATCTGCTCAAAAGCCTCTTGTTCGGTTTGCGCGTAGAAGTGGGCGTTACCTGTGATGGTTGTGTGAGTTTTTGCCCCTCCGAGAACTTCCGGAGAAACATCTTCACCGAGAACTGTTTTTATTACCTGAGGACCGGTGATAAACATGTTTGAAATTTTTTCGACCACAAAAACGAAATCAGTAAGCGCCGGTGAATAAACAGCACCCCCCGCACACGGTCCAAGTATTAGAGACAGTTGAGGAATCACACCGCTGAAGGTTGTGTTTCTTAAAAATATTTCACCATAACCATAAAGAGAATCAACACCTTCCTGGATTCTGGCACCGCCGGAATCATTAATGCCGATCAGAGGTATTTTTTTTGTACCGGCACCGTCCATTACTTTTACTATCTTTGCGGCATGAGCTTTGCCAAGAGATCCTCCGGCAACAGTAAAATCCTGGGCGAAGATGGCGACAGGACGATTGTCAATCTTTCCGTATCCTGTAACAACACCGTCACCGGCAAGTTTCTTCCGATCCATACCAAAATCTGTAGAGGAATGTTCTACAAAAAGATCGGTTTCCAGGAAAGAGTCTGAATCCAGTATCTCATTAACTCTTTCTCTTGCGTTCAGCTTACCTCGTTTTTTTTGTTTTTCAAGAGCGACATCTCCGCCACCCTTGAACAGATTCTGTACTTTTGAAAGAAATTCGTTTACTGAATGTTTTATTGACATCTATGATCCCTCCCCGCCTGCAGGCGTGTGTCTGTTTTTCAATTCCATAAGAAGCAGAAGACGTTCAACAGCGTACTCCGGTAAAGAGAATCCATTTTCTCCAAACCATCGGTATTCCGCTCCGGCCTCCTCTATTCTGTTTAACTCCCACAGGCTGTTTGCCAGAACAAGCCTGGCTTCAGCGTAAGACGGCGACAATGCCAGCGCCCCGCGACAGAATTCAACCGCTGTGGAGAAATCACCTCCGGTTCGGTAAACCTTCGCGATTCTCTCAAGAACCACCGGTCCCTGTGCCCTGGACAGAGCCAGTTCCGCCAGTTCTTCCGCGTACTCCTGTTCTCCTGACAGGGAATATAACCACGCGCACTGGGCAATGCCCCACGGGGGAAGGGAATCCATATATGATTCAGCCTCACAAAGAGCTTTGTTCTGCTGCCCGGTTACCCAGAGAGCTGTTATCAGAATGGCTTTTTCATCCCACTCTGATCTGATAATTTCGGGTGTAATACCTGTCATTACTTTGTTCTCTGCGAATTCGCCATTCTGCAGGAAGGAAACCGCTGATTGCAGCGAAGGATCTCCGGACAACCTCGCGCTGGCCGCCGCCGACTGCAGATCTCCCTCTCTGCACGATTCCCAGCAGTCGAGGGTGTTGAACCAGATACCTTCTCTGTAATCCGATTCAGTTGAGTATGTCGTATCCCCACGGAAGTAAAGAGATTCAATGACAGCATCAAGTACATCGGTACCAAGCTGGTTTTTTTGTCTTGCGAGTTCATTCAGGGAAGCTGAGGGTTGCAGATAAAGAGGTGTTGTGAGAAATACTGAAGGATCAAGAGGGTCAAAATATCTGAAGGCGAGAGACTCCAACCCGGTTTCCTTAAGAAGTTCCCATTTTGCATATGTGCTTGTAAGACCATCAATGTGGATGGGAACCCAGCCTGGAAGAGC
>JAUVJW010000059.1 GCA_030596465.1 Candidatus Fermentibacteraceae bacterium
AGCCGTTTATGAGCCGATTCCGGGTGAGTCGGCAGCGAGAGGATCGGACAGTCCCTTCGAGTCCTAAGAGTTCCAGCTTCACCAGCTCATCAATCCCTTTGTCAGCAGCCTTCGTCTGTTGATACAGGTGCAGGAATTGAGAGAAATATCACATAAGTCGTACGAGATATGTGTGAGTTTGCACAAAAGACGATTGACTTATGTGATGATTTTGTTGTTCAGACCAATGGAATGGTGCTGCCACTTGAGGTAAAGGCTGCAGAAAATCTGCAAGCTAAAAGTTTGAAAAGTTACTATTCGCGGTATTCACCGAGCAAAGCATTTCGAACATCTCTTTCCGGATACAGAGAAGAGGAGTGGTTGATAAATATTCCACTTTACGTAATTCACTTATTTACAAGAATAGTGTGTGCCATAGGCGAATCGCAGGTGTAACCATCTGAGGCTCTTGTTCACCTCTTCAAACATCACCTTGAACGATCTACAGGTGAGGTTGGGAGTGCTTGAGAATACAAGCTCAGCATTTTCATGGTTTCTTTCAAATAGTGTTACATGTATTTCTCTTAGACTTCCGTATGTTGTTATGCTACAGTAAGAAAGCTGTTACAAGTAACATTACACGGTAAGTTGCTTTGTGAGGTACATGGTGAAAGAATTTCTTACATTCAAGGCTTGAGTGTCCCAGGTGCGGGACATGTACCGGGTGGGATTTTGGTAACATGGTATCCTGTTTCTGGAGTAGTGCCCGGTGCGTTGCTCTTTTGTTTTACCGGAGGTTATTGTTTTTGGTTTGTGTCCGTCTGTACTTGGCGTATTCGATTTCCAGGGTGATTAGCTTGTCTGAGAGCTCTCTGAACTTTGTGTAGTTCTTCATTTCCCTTTTTACTTGTTCTACATCCCTGTTTCTGATGTATAGGGTGTGGCCCTTGCCCATGTGGCTGAAGCTGAGGTGGTGGTATTCGCCTCCGTGGGATCTGGTCTGGATAGTGAGGGAGCCCGGGTGGAGGTTGCCCAGGTTGGTGATTGCCTGTTTTACTTCTTTAATCTCTTTTTCGTATTGCTTGCATTTATTCATACTGTATCATAATATTGATACATATGATTGTCAACAAGTGGTTTACCAGTTCGACTCAGACCCCTGCGATATTCAAATCCAACAAAGGTAAATACCTTACTGTTTTCCATCTCAAAACGTCTAAACTGGATTACACTGATCTTTTCGCTTGAAAGTTCAAGATAGAATTTCTCCAGCCGCTTGTCGAGAACACTGTAGAATCGCTTCATATCATCATGGTACTGAAACGCACACACGAAGTCGTCAGCGAAACGCATTATCATGGCTTTACCGCGACAGCGTGGTTTGACAATTTTCTCAAGCCAGAGATCAAGAGTGTAGTGCAGATAGATGTTGGCGTTTTTTAGTTAATTCGAGTCTGGCCCCATTTTCGGATCAACACGATAGCTTGGTCCCCGCGCCTTTATTTGAGTCGAAATACCATGTAACCGGCGCCAGTAATATGGTCTGCGTCTTTAAGCTCAGTGAAAATCGTGGATAGAACCATCGGATCATAATCCAAATCAGGAAAAGAGTCATAACCGAATTCCTTTCCGGAATACCTACTTTTAAGGTATTCTAAGAAATTCGTTATGAGCTGTTCTTTCTTATCAAGAGGAAGATAAAGAAAATCATCGCGAGAACATTTTTTTCTTATATTACTTTTTCTTCCAAATATCTTACTGAGAAATGTCATAATACTCTTCCTTGTCTCTGTTTTGGGTTACAAATATTTTGCCTGGATGAACTGTTTACCATTACCTCGTTCATTATCTTGACGGGATTTCAATGACTGTCTTCTTTCCTGGTATTTTCGTGCAAACAATGGTAACGCCCACACTGCCCTCTCCAGCATCGCCAAAAACCGATGTTGCATAGAACAATGTCTTTAGGAGTCGTTTCTCCTCCAGCCACTCAGTTACAAGAGAGGAATCACGCGCATTCCCTGTCAACACCTCAAATAGACAATCGGAAATATTGACATTCGGAATAAAATAGTTGACGACGTGTCGGGCATAGTCATTTTTAATAATCCCTTTATCATGGACCGCAGCAACTGCAACGACATCCTCGTTGCTGAGGGCTGCAATCTCGTCTTGGTTCATTTTTCGTACAAACCGTGCATCGTTCATCACTTTCTCCTATTCTTGCAAACGAGGTAGGACTGCCAGTTGCAGCTCTTAGTCTGACTCCGCCGGTTCAACCATTTGAACACTATTCTGCGCGCTTTGAAGTAGTATACCTTCAACATGCGGCTGTTGCCAGAGGCACCGTAATAATTCCAGTGTCCATGTAGCTTCTGTCGCAGTCTCTTCATGATGACTGCGGTTTTGTGCTTGTTTCGCTCTGCTCATATCAATTTTCGGATATTGGCCAGTTCGACTCAGACCCCAGCCTCTTCTACATCTTAAAAGTCACCCTCAATAGATAAGTCGAGATCCAGCGAAGTGCGCTGGCCAATTCGGTAGATCAATGCAAGGGCATTTCCACCCTTGAGAACAAGTCTGTCAAAGAGTCACTTGTCACCGCAGACTGCGGCAAGGATTCTCTCTCTGACTTGATCTGGAGGCATTGGATACTCCTTTTGCTCTGTGTCGGTGACACGTGATTCAATTAGCCATAACATATCAAAACGAGTTGTACGGTTAATGGGGATTTCTATTTATGCTGTCCTATTCCATTGATCATTTCTTCACCTGATGCCGGGAGAGTGAGCTGTTTGAGCCATTTATGAGCCGATACCCGGTGAGTCGGTAGCGGGCGGATCGGCCAGCCCCTTCGAGCTCTAGGAGTCCCAGCTTCACCAGTTCACCAATCCCTTTGTGGGTGGCCTTCGTCTGTTCTCTTAGCCGCTGCTTGATATGCTCTGCTTCTTTTAACTTGGGCCACTTAATTGCACCCAGCTCAAGGAGTTTGCTATTGCCGGAAGGGATGTCCCTACGTGACAATATTGGTGAGACAATTCTCTTACCTTTAATTAGTGTATATGGGCGGGGAGGTTTTATCAATGACAGTAGTACAGTTCAACAGAGAGCCGGCGTATGATGAGGGAGCCCGGAGGGCGAGTGAAGAATTCGCCGGCTCAGTGCGCCCCCAAAACCCAGACCCAGAGGTAGCAGAAATAGCAAAGCGTTGTCGACTCGGCGTAAAATTCCGTTTGAGAGGATCGTCAATGTAAATGATATCCTTGAAATGACTCCAGCTCTATTTTGCACACAGTGTCTGCAAAATCTCTTTTTCCGGGAACGTCCCGGCAAATCGAATCATGTACGCCAGGTTTCTTTCACTCCAGCCCCGGCCATATTCTTCTGCTAATTTCGCAGACAATGTGTGCAGAATCAGTTTCCCATATTCAGATCGTTTGTGGTGCTTGATTTCCTGCTTGATTCGCTGCCCGATATGCCAATACAGCATTGTAAGCTCTGCATTAACGAACGAAGCTATTGCTTGTCGGGATTTCTTAATAAGCTGATGGATATCTTTTAACAACAGTTTGTCATCAACTCCGATTACTTCTCCATCTTTTTGCAGCCTGCTGCTGGTTGGGCTGTCGACTTCTTTTTTCTACCTCTTCTTTTCCCGGTACTTCCTTGAAGCAATGCAGGCGGAAATGCCGGTTATAGCTGCTATTGTACCGGCGGTAAGTTGTACTACCAGCCACATGGAGGCTTCGCCACTTTGGTAGGGCATTGCGTATTCGTTGTAGAGGATGATAGCAAGGAGGGTGAGCCATGGTATTGCTCCGGCAAGAACGATACCAAGTTTTCTTTTTATGAAGTAGCCACACAGTATTCCAATGATTGCCGATGGTATTAGAATTGTTGCCCATAATAGAATTTCCTGATCCATAAGTTATTCTCCAGTTAATGTTTTGCTATTCATGATGCTCTGCCTTTTGAGAAAACCGGGAAGGCCATGGGCGGTCAAGGATTATTGACCGGGTTTACTTTGCAGGAGCTTTCTCAGATCTTCGAAGATTTCGATTATGGGTGAATTGAGAATAGCTTCTTTGTAGTGGTCGTTTTCAGCGGCGTTGATGTTGTTGTTGAGAAGGGTTTCTGCCTTCTTAAAGACGTCCTGGCTTTCTTTGTGCCTGTTGCTTCGATGGAGGCAATCTGTATATGCGGTCAATATTTCGATGTCTTGAATTGTTGGCTCCTCCCCCAGGAGGGCCATTGCGGCCTTCAGGTTTGTTTCAGCTTCCTGCAGAGCTGTTGTTCTATTGATATGGGGGTTTTCCAGACGCTCGATACCTCTCAGGAACAGCATCAGTCTTTTTGTTGAACTGTCGACTTCTTCCATCTGTTTGTTGGCTTCAAGTTCGGTAAGGGCTGTGTCTGCCTGGGTGTACTCACCATTTTTTACCAGTACTCCCGCATAGTGGGTTCTTGTGGTTAAGGCCATATTGTTCAAACCCAGTTCATCTGCCATGTCAATTGCTGTTGTGAGATGTTCTTTAGCTTTAGCGAAGTTCTTGTCTTCCTTGTCCAGTAAACCGAGATAGTAGTTTGCCCATACAGTTGCTGCTTTGTAACCGGTGGTTTCAACGAGTTTCAGACTGCGATGAAAGTAGTCTCTTGCCAGGTTGTACTGCATGGCGCTGTAGAACGTTTCACCCAGATTAATGTATGCCACAAGGGTTGCATGGCTGTCACCGATCTCAATGAGAACTTTCAGGCCATCGTTAAGAATGTTGATTCTCTGTTCATACTTGCCGGTTGCGCGCAAAGAAACAGCTGTATTAAGCAGAGCCTTGGCCTCTCCACCCCTGTCAGAGAGCTCCCGGTAAAGGGCAACTGCTTTCAGGCAGGCTTCTGTGTTCTCAGGCTGGGGTCTTCTCTGCTGTGCAATCAGACCAAGTGTCATGTAGTAATCAGCAAGCAGTTGCTTTTTCAGGTTTTCTTCTGTGATTGCCTGGATTTCAGGAAGAACGCTTTCCAGCATATCAATACTCTCGCCGGTTGTGCTTATCAGGTCATGAAAGTGAGCCATTTGAGTGAGCGCCTGTATTCGATACTTCCCGCTGGGTATAAGTTTGATAACCGACTTGTACAAGTCAAAAGCTTTTGAGTAATCCCCTCTTTTAGAGTGTAACTGCGCTTCCTGAAAAACGACGCTTACCACCTGGATGTCATTGTCTGCAAGTTCAGCTGCAGCCTTCAACATTCCTAGCGATTCATCGAATTTGCCGAAGAGACTGTACAGTGAACCGAGATCGAATCTTGCCTTGTATGCTTCATCTCTGTCTTCTTTTGAAAGATCAGCAAAAAGCATGTACTGCTTCAGCCAGCGGAAGTGTTCCCGTATTGCACCTCTGGAACGGGCGTGTGCTGCAGCCTTGAGAGCAAAGATTCTGGCTTTTTCTGAGTCCAGACTGTCACTGTAGTGGTGGGCCGCTAAGGAGATTGCTGTGTCATCTCCATTGTTGTAGATGGTCTCGTAATGTTTACCGAATAGTGATTGAAGTGATTTGCGGATTCCCATGGAGAGTTGCTGGTACAGAAAAGTGCGCATGGTGTCGTGGATAAACTGGTACTTCAGCTGGTTGGATTCCGTGATGCTTTCAATTACAAGCCCTCTTCTGAGGGGTTCCTCCAGAATTTTTGCTACTTGAAATTCTCCTTTGCCAAGAACCACGGCAAGAGGTTTTATAGAGAATGAGCCTCCAGGCATCATTGAGCCCACGCAGAGAACTTCTTTCTCCTGGCTGGTCAGGCCTTTGAGTCTTTCTTCCATCAGTACAGATATTGAAGTCGGCAAAGACATGTCATCCGGAATTTGATATGCCCATCCTCCTTTTGCTGACGGTTCAATTGCTCCGCTGCTCCTGAGAGAGAGTAAGAGCTCTTTAAGGTAGAGGGGATTACCACTGCACTGCCTGACAAGCCTTTTTAGAATATCTTTGGGGATCTTCGGGTCACGGAGGGCGAACAAAACCATGTGTTTTGTGTATTCCTCATTAAGAGCTTTGAGTCTTATTGCTTTGTATCGAACAACACCCGAAAGGTCTTTTAACTTTTTCTGTATTTCCGGAAAATTCTCGGTGGGGGCTCTCATGGTTGCAAGGAAAAGGATTGGTGCATCTATTGCCGCCCTGCTCAGGTAGGCAAGCAGGTCAAAGTCATGCTCTGAGATCCAGTGCAGGTTATCCACAGTGAAGATCACAGGTTGCCTGGAAGCTATCCATTTTATGATCTGCGATATCTCTGAGTACATTCTTATTCTGAGTACACTGTCTTTGTCTGTCTCAGGTGCCGGTGCCGTTCTCAGGTTGAGGTTTTGGAACAATTCGATTGTTTGCGGCAGCAGATCCGGCAGTGTGTTCCGGAGATCGACCAGGTCATCTTCCGGAAGTGTGTTGAGATAATCAGTTAGTGGGTCGGTTATGAGCAGGTACGGTCTGTCTGTACCAAGCTCATCGCATCTGGTATTCATTATTATGCAGTTCTTGAAACTGGAATAGTGTTCAAGCTCATTTGCCAGCCTGGTTTTTCCAATTCCAGGTGCACCGGAGATAACTACAAAGTTTCCCCTGCCTGTTACTGTATCGTTAAGAGTATTACGAAGCTCTGTGAGTTCTTCACTTCTGCCCACAAAGTGTTCAAATGTAATGTTTTTCTCTGCTTCTTCTTTTTTGTGGTCTTCGTAGAAAGAGACTCTGCCACGCCCACCTTTCTTTGCCCGGTAGAGAGCCTTGTCTGCCCGCTCCAGAATATCCGCAAGATGATTGTCTTCAGGCTTGCTTTCAGCTACTCCTATGGAAAGGCCGATTTCCATTCCTTCCGGGAATACTTCTCTTTCGAGAGCCTGCAGGATTCGCTCACCCTGGTTGACAGCCTTTATTTGTTCTGTTTCAGGCATGATAATTACAAATTCATCACCACCGTAGCGGATGAGAGTATCTGCATTTCTTTTGTTTCTGGAAAGAATGTTGGCAACTCTTCTGATAACAGTGTCTCCCTCAAGATGCCCGAATACGTCATTAACCAGCTTGAAATGATCAATATCTATCATTGTGATAGACCATGTCTCATCTGTTGTGTTTGAGAACCTGTTATCCAGTTCATCCATGATATCCCGGGTGTGAAGACCGGTAAGGTGATCAAGCTTGTTCATGGTTGTCATATTACCTTCCCCCTAAAAGCTAACCCTGAAGATATTCCCTGACGGGGTGGTAAGCAATGGAGGTATTACCGGGTCCATTGTTCCTAATGATTCGGTAACTTAATACATCCAAATTCTCTGTTGAACTTTAGATTCACACTAAAGGCGGGGATATGGAGTCCTGTGAGAATACATGTTCATCAATCCCTTTGTCGGTAGCCTTAATTTGTTGACACAGATGCAGGAATTGGGAGAAATAACACATAAGCCGTACGAGATATGTGGGAATCCGCACAAAAGACGTTTGACTTATGTGATGACTTTGTTTTTCAGACCAGTGGAATCGTACTGCCACTTGAGGTAAAGGCTGCAGAGGAACTGCAGGCGAAAAGGTTAAAAAGTTACCATTTACGGTATTCACCGAGCAAAGCATTTCGAACATCTCTTTCCGGATACAGGGAAGAGGAGTGGTTGATAAATATTCCACTTTACGCTATTCACTTATTTACAAAAATAGTGCGTGCAACAAGTGAATCGTAGGAGAAAGAGAATTCATTATGGCAAGGCTGGATTGCACAAATACACTGGAGGAATAATTAGTAGATTTCTGATCTCCAGGCGGTGATTCGCTTCTGCGTGTATGGTAACCTCCAAACTTTGAAATTATCAACACAGCTGTACCTATTGTGTCAGGATGGGGTTTTTGCTTTTTTGGGCTATATCGACCCCGGGCTTTGCGCCGGAAGAGGGTGCAGTTTCAATTCATCCAAGCTCAATATTCTTTTGCGATTATTTACTAATTGTGCAGTAAGAATTTGTTGAAAAACAGGAACGTGGTAATCTGGTAGTGTAGAGAGTGGCAAAATAGCAGTGTAGGTGGTGGCAGAATGGCAGTGTAGTTGTATAATTGGGACATGAAGCAGTAAGCAGGATAAATCACTTTTGCGGAGAGTGGTGAAATGAAAGAGTATCTAAACAGAGTTATAGACATAGAACTCGATGAATTAATGCCGTGTTTGCCTGCTATTGCTTTAGAGGGCCCAAAGGGGGTAGGCAAAACAGCTACCGCAAAGCGCAGAGCAACTACAGTTTTTCAGTTAGATGCACCGGCAGAAAGAGCTATTGCTGAAGCCGATCCTGTTCAGGCGCTTAAAGGAGAGCCTCCTGTGTTGCTGGATGAGTGGCAACATGTACCTGCTGTTTGGGATGCGGTCCGACGGTCCATTGATGAAAATAGTATTCCTGGAAGTTTTCTTCTTACTGGGTCTGCTGGTCCACTAATGCCTCCAACCCACACCGGGGCAGGAAGAATTGTAAAATTAAGAATGCGTCCCATGACTCTCGCTGAAAGAGGTTTGGATGCCCCAACAGTTAGTTTGAAACATATGCTTCAGGGTAAGAGGCCAGATGTTTACGGGAAAACAAATATAACTCTTTCGGATTATGTTCACGAAATAATAT
>JAUVJW010000069.1 GCA_030596465.1 Candidatus Fermentibacteraceae bacterium
CCAATGAGGGTTGTAATTGACCTTGGGGACGCGCTTCACGCGCTTCCAGCGACAGATTTCGCAGTAAGCAGGGGTGGTGTAAATGCTGTCCGCACAAGTCAGTACAAAGCTCCACCTGACGGAATTGTCAGAATAATTGTTGATGTAAACGGCGAGTTGATGAATTACAGTACTTCTCTCCAGGAGAGTAACAGGCTGGTTCTAATGCTCAGTACGGATCCCTCGGGAACTCCATTTACATCATGGTCCGCATCTTCTCAGGAAGTGCAGCAGGTTGTTACCGGAGGAAGTGTTCCAGCCCTGTCCAATCCAACCGGCAGGACGGGTCTCGGATCAACTTCAGTTGTAACAACCATTACTCAGGGTATTCAGGTTTCTGAACCCAACAGAGTAATTAACGACGGATTCCCGGTAGAGTGGTCAGGTACCGGTGGAAGAAGAATCACTGTTGATGTGGTTGACGCCGATATCAGAACAGTGATGCGTTCAATTGCTGATGTCAGCGGGATGAACATTGTCATTCCGGAGACCTATCAGGGAACCGTTACCGCAAGGCTTCGGAATCTTGGATGGCGTGACGCTCTTCAGGCTATTCTTGATTCACAGGATCTTATGGCGACAATGTCCGGGGGTAACACGCTTCGAATCATGAAGCGTGATGCTTTCTACAATGAAATTAATCAGATGGCTGTCAGTGATGTAGAGCGTGAGAACCTTCAGGATTTGCTTACAGAGGTATTTGTAATCAGATACGCTCAGGCGGAGGATATTCAGAACGCTACTCAATCTGTTCTTTCAGAGAGGGGACAGATTTCTATTGACAGTAGAACAAACTCGCTGATAGTATCTGATATTCCAAGAAAACTGAATGAAATTGGAAGGCTTCTTCCAATTCTGGACAGTCCCACAGCGCAGGTGATGATTGAAGCCAAGCTGGTGGAGATTGATGTTACTGCATCCAACGAGTTCGGTATTGACTGGAGCGTTGGTAATATGAGCAGAAGTGATGGTATTACACACGCTGGTATGACAACAAACCTCGGCGTTGGTGATCCAACTGGTTTGGTTCAGTTTGGACATATCACAAATCTTCTTGATATCAACTCAACAATCAGCTATCTGGAGCAGGAGAACAGGGCTCACATTCTTTCTGAACCAAGAATCGCGATATGCGATAACATGACAGGTATGGTGATGAGCGGTAAGCAGATTCCATTGACTCTACTGGATGCGGACGGGAACACTTATGTTCAGCTTTACGATGTGGGCGTAAGTCTTACTGTGACACCTCACATCAACGCTGACAATAATGTGACGCTGGAATTAAACCCTGTTGTAAGTGATCTTTCTGCGGAGGCAACCGCCTCTGAGCAGCCTATTTTCCTTACACAGGAAGCCCAGACAACCCTGATGATAGATGACGGCGCTACGGCAGTTATCGGTGGTATCATGAGAAGCAAGACTACAGAGCTGGAGAAGAAAGTTCCCATTCTCGGGCACATTCCACTTCTTGGCGACTGGCTTTTCACTTACAGCGCAACCAATGAGGAAACAAGTGAACTGGTGATCTTTGTAACACCGCACATTATCCGACCTTACTAAGGGACGATATTGCTTAGAGTAGGGCGGGGAATCTGGCGCGGCCAGGTTCTCCGCCCGGATTTAAAGGGAGTCAGACCTACACCATCCAGGGTTCGGGAGGCTCTAATGAATGTGCTGACAGACAGGTTGCCGGGTGCCGCGGTATGGGATATTTTCAGCGGTAGCGGTGCGTTTGGCATAGACTGCGTCAGCTGCGGTGCCTCAAGAGTTGTATTTATGGACAGTTCACCTGTGAACCTGAATCGTATAAGAAAGTTCTTTTTGGAGAGAAATGCGGAAAACAGATGCATTACTGTTAAGGGTAAACTTCCAGATGCCTTTGGCAGACTTGTTCCACCGGTCGATATTGTTTTTCTGGACCCACCTTACAATGATACTGGTATATATTCATGGATACAGAAGTGTCAGTGGAAATCACTGGTTAATAAAGGCGGAATTGTTATAGCGGAATCGGGCGGAGAAAAATTCGATTCACGCTGGCAGCAACGCAAGTATGGAGATACATATCTGCACATATTGGAAGTTGAAAAGTGAAAGTTATTTACCCTGGAACCTTTGATCCTGTTACTGCCGGGCATCTTGATATTATCCGGCGGGCAGCCGGAATATTTGATGAACTCGAAGTCGCGGTGGTGAATGTGAGTTCGAAATCCATGATCTTTGATACGGAAAAAAGGGTTGAACTGGTGAAAGATGCTGTTATTGAGGAGGGTATACAGGGGAATATAGAGGTTTGTGCATTTGATGGATTGCTCATAGACTACATGCATAAAAAAGGTTATAAATTATTCATAAGAGGGCTCAGGGCTAATTCAGATTTTGAGTATGAATTTCAGATGCAGCTTATGAACAGGCGACTGGCTCCGGAAATTACCGGAATCTACATGATGCCTTCTGAGCACAACATGTACCTTTCTTCAACAGTTGTTAAAGAGGTGGCAAAATTCAGGGGAACCCTTGATACTCTAGTCACTCCATCTGTGGAAAAAGCTCTGCAGCATTACTACCGGAGGAACTGATGCGCTACGCCAGAAATGCCTCGTCTCTTGAAGGGTCAGCAACATTGCTCTATACAGCCAGAGCCGCTTCAATGAAAGCCGCCGGAGCGGACATTATTTCCCTTACCGCAGGACAGCCTGATTTCAAAACTCCAGGTGCTGCCATTGAGGCAGCGAAAAAAGCCATGGATCAGGGTAAAACCTTGTATACACCAAGCATGGGAATAGTCGAACTCAGACAGGCTGTTGCAGACAGATGGAGCAAAGTACACAGCCAGAACTTCAAAGTAGAAAACGCGATGGTTTCGTGTGGAGCCAAACACAGCATTGCCAATATGCTTGAAGTTGTTGTATCGCCGGGCGACAAGGTTCTTCTACCAAAACCATACTGGGTCAGTTATCCTCAGATGGTCAGGCGTCTTGGGGGTATTTCCGTGTATCCAGAGAGTGGCGGAATGCTGATCACCGGCGATGATATCAGGAAGGCTGCGGCTGCGGGAGCCAGAGGAATGATATTTAATTCACCGTGCAATCCCTCGGGTCTTGTGAATACCAGAACCATGATAGAAGACATTGCGGAGGCCATTAGGGAAACAGGTATATGGGTCATATCGGATGACATCTACGAAGATCTATACTATGGTGATGGTCAGGTACCTCACATTCTCACGGCAGATCCGGATCTCAGGAATCAGGTTGCGTTGATTACAGGAGTATCAAAGACCTATGCGATGACAGGGTGGCGTATAGGGTTTGCTATTGCAAACCCGGAGTGGATAAAAATTGCCGGTAGAATTCAGGCTCACTCCACTTCCAATCCCTGCTCTATTTCTCAGTACGCTGCCCTTGCCGTTGTTCAGGGCGAAGCAGAAGAGGATAGAATTCAGATGTATGACGCTTTCAAAAGAAGACGCGATCTCATTTGTGATCTACTGGAAAAAGTACACGGACTGGATTTCGAGAAACCGGAGGGTGCCTTTTATGTGTATCCAAGAATATTGACTGATAAAGAAATCAATACAGAGGAATTTTGTATTTCCCTTCTGGAAGAAGAAGGTCTGGGAACCATTCCGGGAAGCGCGTTTGGTAATGAGGGATATATAAGGCTTTCCTTTGCGGCTTCAGATGATGATATTGCTGAGGCGGTAAAGAGATTGAAAAGATTTTTAGAACGGGGTGATTTTCAATGATAGTAACCTGCCCTAATTGCAGTAAGAAGTATCAGATCGCGGAAGAAAAACTTGACGGTAAGTCCAGAAGGCTGAGATGTAAGAACTGCCGTGAGGTATTTATTATTCATCCCCCCAAGGAGGAATCAGCCTCTCCTGCTTCTGCGATAGATGAACGGGCGGCAAGATTCGCAAGGGTCCTGGCATCTGATATGCTTATTTACAACAAGGATGCTGTTGAACAGGCTCGGGATGCCGGTAATCTGTCTGAGATCATGGCAGGAGAAATTGAGCGTTCCTGGCAACTCTGGAAGAGCAGATTCCCTGAGGCTGCCGGAAGTGAAGGGGGCGTCAAGCTGTTTCGGGGATCACTGAAAGACATTCTTGCGGGCGGAGATAATCAGTTTGACAGCTGGAAACCGGAGTAATCAGCTTTCCGCTATCTCTTTTTTAAGACATCTGAAAATGATGTGTGTAAGAATCATATGAACATCCTCTATCTGCTGCATGTCGGTGGACGGAACCACAATTGCATCTGTTGCCGCTTGTAATGCGTTGCCGCCATCAAATCCTGAAAGCAGAATTGATACCGCTCCAGCATCGTTTGCGACGTGAAATGCATTTATTACATTCGGACTCATACCACTTCCGGAAAGACCGATAACAACATCGCCCTGCTCAACAAGATTTTTGAGTTGTTCTCCAAAAGTGTTAGTGTAGTCTGTATCATTGGCCCAGGCGGTAAGCAAAGGCATGTTCTCAGCCAGAGAAATGGCTTTAAGTCTTGGTTTTCCTTCCGCGATGGTGCCCTTGGCAAGATCACAGACGAAGTGAGCACTGGTAGAACTTCCGCCACCGTTGCCGAAGACAAAAATTCTGTTACCTTTTTTGTACGCTTCGAGAATTACGGATGCTATTCTTTCAACTGCCTCAGACGGTATTTTCAGGACGAGTTTGCTTACTTCGTCCAGATATTTTTCAATTCTCGCGACCATTATCATCTCCAAGAAGACTCAGGTACTTATCATACTGAACTGTGTTTCGGGGAATTTTAGTTCCAGTCATTACAAGGCAGTTCCTGAGGTTTGAGTTTGCTCCTACTGTAGAATCGTCAAGTATAACACAGTTTTCCAGGATGCATCCGTCTTCAATACAACAGTTGGTTCCTACCCAGAGAGTTCCTTTGACTTTTGTGTTCCCGGGTATCAAACTGTACAGGATTACACCGGTATCCGGAATGTGAAGGTGTGGCCATGGAAACACTTTCCCGCTCAAAATGTCGTGGGTGGTTAAAAGATAATTTTCCCTGCTGTCAAGGCACTTCCAATAGCCGGGAAGAAGAAATGCGGCGGTTTTCTCTTGTCCCGGAAGTAAATCCGGATTAAAATTCTCTGTTGCGACCCAGGCAAGTCCGGAAAAGCAGAGATTTGTTTCCGCGTTCTCCGGGGGAGGGTTTTCATCGACTCTTTCAACGAATCCCTTTTCGTCCGTAAGGATAGTTGTGTGTTCCCAGGGTTTTGACGAGCAGGCAAGAGAAATGCCAATATCAGCTCCAAGAGCTACAGTATGATCTCGAAGTTCCGCTGGAGATTGTCTGGTAAGACAGCCGCTTCCGACAGCCAGCCAGTCAGTGCCAAGCTGTTTTTTAGCTGACCCGAAATCGCAGTTGATAACTCCCTCATAATCCTCTTCGGAATCACAGTAAATCCTGGTTAAACCTGAATTCCTCAGGTGAGTTATGAGATCACTCATGGGTGTGATGCCACAAATTTCCGGGAAAATTGAAGTTTTATTATGGAAAATAAATCCATTCACGGGTTAAACCTGCCGTATCTTATAAGACCATTACCTTTTCCGACAATTCTTGCTGACCTGTAAAACAGTTGCTGAAGGCCCATCCTGAAATACAGGAATCTTGCCCAGCGCTCATAGAAAGGACCCGCGTCTACCGGTACAGGTTTTATGTGTCGTCTTATGGAACCGTAATTGCCGCTCTGTTTCTTGAAAGTGATGAACCCGCCTTTTATCATAAAGGCTTCAAGGGTATCCGGGCTGAAAAAATACAGATGTGCCGGGATCGCGTCCGGAGTAATTGTACAGGGTTTCATTTTTTTAAGGAAAGCCTCGGCTTTTTCCTCCCAGTGAGTAAGTTCCCATGGGCATTGAACAACAAGAACCCCTTGCGGTGTCAGGATTCGTCCGATTTCCCTGAGAGTTTCGAATGGTCTGTGCAGGTGTTCCAGAACATCCAGCAGTAAAACAACATCGAAGAAATTATCTTCGTAGCCCGCATCTTCCAATTTTCCGCAGAATACATCAAGCTTCAGTTGATCAACAGCGTACTTTGAAGCGAGAGGACTGACTTCAAGACCCTTTACCTTCCATTGATGTTTGCGCAGGTGGTCAAGAAGGAATCCGTGTGCACAGCCAACCTCAAGGAGCTTTCCCTGCCCCCGGTAAGGTTCAATATCGTGAGTTCTTTTGTTAAAAAGGTTTGTAAAAATATCATTGTATTTGTGGAAGTTATCAACATAGCCACCATAACCCACATCAGCACTATTGTAGTATTCACGGCTGTACATTTCCTCAAGAGCAGATTCTAAAGGACGGCTTGACAGATAAATAAGACCGCAATTTCTACATCGGGCAACAGGCCAGCTTTTCTGCACGCTTAAAATCTCAGGGTTATTCTGTCCGCACAAAATACACTTTACATGTTCCCTTGGAAAATCTGACCAGTTCATAAAAATCCTTGTCAACCCCTTGACGATTTGTCAAGTATTGACAAATCAATTATCTTAAGTGGAACCAATGCCGACACTGGCAATATATAGAGCTAAGCACTTTGAAAAATGCACGGGTTGCGAAAGGCGGATGAATTTGGCCACCAGAAGAACAGAAGGACGCTCCCTTGAACTCTATCTCCGGGAAATTGGTACTCGTGATACGCTCACTTCCGAGGAAGAGGCGAATCTTGCTCTGCGAATAAGAGAGGGCGATCTGGAAGCTTTAAACGAACTCACAGAAGCAAATCTCAGATTCGTTGTTTCAATCGCAAAACAGTACGCCAATCAAGGTGTTGCTCTTGAGGATCTTATAAACGAAGGAAATGTGGGTCTCATAAGAGCCGCCAAGGGTTTTGATGAAACAAAGGGATGCCGTTTCATTACTTACGCTGTCTGGTGGATTAGGCAGGCTATTCTGCAGGCTCTTGCTGAACAGTCCAGAATTGTTCGTCTTCCATTGAATCGTGTTGGCGAGCTTTACAAAATGGGTCGAGCTACCCGGGAGCTGGGCCATTCACTGGGAAGAGATCCGTCTACTGTTGAAATTGCCGGGGAGCTGGATGTTTCCCGGGAAGAGGTGGAGGGGATGATGTCGATACACAGTACACATCTGTCCCTTGACAGCCCTGTCTATGAGGGAAGCGACAAAACATTTCAGGAAATGATAGCGGCAGAGGGTGGGGTAACTCCAAACGAGGCTGTTCTGGTTGATGCCCTGAAAACCAGCGTGGATGACATGCTCAGCATTCTGGATCATCGAGAACGAACAATCATACAGCTTTTCTTCGGTATTCAAACCGACAGGCGTCATACTCTGGCGGAGATTGGCAGAACCATGGGCATAAGTCGTGAGAGAGTCAGGCAACTGAAGAACAGAGCTATTGCAAAACTCCATGAGTCCAACGACAGTTCCTCTCTGCTTCACTTTCTGAGATAGAGCCTGCACCTCATGTTCAAAGGTTCATTAAACTGGGTTCCAGACAATCCTTCAAGCAGACGCAGGCAGGTCATTATGACGCCTTCAAAGGCAGGCCGGTCTGTTCTTGTTGTTGCGGGGGTTGTCTGCGTGTTTATCGCCCTGGGGTTCAGTCTGGGCAAGGGTGTTTCCGGTAATAACCGTCTCAGTGCGGATCAGGAATACCTGACCCTTCAGGGTGAACTTATTCAGTTGAATTGCAGGGTGGAAAATGTACAGAACAGTCTTCAGCAGGTTGCTCAGCGTGAGGAGCGGGCGTTTATGGCAGCGGCTGATATGAACATTGATTTCTCAAGGATGACAGATCAGCTCACTTCCGGGAATTCCGGTACTGACATATTCAGGTACATTGACGACATTGAACTGAGAATCCTTCTCTGTGAGCGGATAGCTTATGCTGAACAGATTGCCTATGATTCTCTGGCCGTGCTTCTTGTGGAGAAAGCTGATCAGCTCAGGCACACCCCTTCAATATGGCCCGTGAACGGTATTTTTGTCAGCGATTTCGGTGCGAGAATCGATCCATTCACTGGCGCTGTAAGATACCATAAGGGGATAGATATATCTGCCAATACCGGAACATCGATATATGCCCCGGCGGATGGAACAGTAATATTCTGCGGCTGGAGTGGTGGCTGGGGACTCAATCTGGTAATCAGGCATTCAGATTTGATCTCCACCA
>JAUVJW010000079.1 GCA_030596465.1 Candidatus Fermentibacteraceae bacterium
AGCGTTTCTTGCGGCCTCTTCAGGCATTTCGACAAAACCGAATCCACGACTGCGGCCGGTTTCTCTGTCTGTGATTACTCTTGCATCGGTAACTTCACCGTAGCTCTCGAAAAAAGTTTTGAGTGAGTCATCGTCAACGCCCCAGGAGAGGTTTCCTACGTACAGGTTCATTGGTATCCCTTTCGCACTATGTCATCTCAAAAATTAACCGAATCTCCGTGACGACACAAAAGAAGCCCGGCTGCACCCCATCATTGAGATACCTGAGCAATATATGCACATCTGTTTCAGAATGTAAAGACCTTTAGCAGCATACAGATCAGGAACTTACAAGAAGACGAAACCTCCCGTTGAGTTATTCCGCAATGACACAAGAGGCGGTACATTCTTTCAGGCCTGATTTATGATACTCCGGGTTAAAAGTTGTACTGCGGATCAGTAACATGCAATATTCCAGCTGAGTTTACCTGCAATCTATTCAAAAGTATCACATGATCACACGATTGGCGCGTATGTTAACCTCAGCTCTTTTTCTTTCTGTTCCTTTTTTTACTGGACTGGTTGGTCCCGATGGTCTTTATGCAAGCGGAAACGGTATTTACATCTGCGAGGAAACTGCAGGGAGAATATTATTTATAAATGTCGATGGAATTTCAACGGTTCTGGCCGATGGACTTTTCTCCCCGGAGGGTATTCATGTTACAGAGGATGGAAGAATACTTGTGGTCGAGGACACTGAGTCGGGTAGACTATTAGAAGTAAATCAGGGCAGTGTTACTGTACTTGTCAGTGATATTTGTTGTCCGGAGGGTGTTACAGTAGATAATCAGGGCACGATCTGGTTTACCTCCGGAGGGATAGAGGGTGGAGAGCTGTATACAACCTTGTGGAAGGTTGCTGGAGGCAATCCCACTGTTGAATATTTCCTGCCTTCCGTTTTCAGTTTTTCTGATCTGGAGGCTGCGGAAAATGGAATGATTTATATCTGCAGCGAATCATCAGGTATTTTCGGCGATGTTTCCGTATTCCGGTTTGATCCGCGAACTTCTGTACTTACACCGTTTGTTACCGGAGTTACCGCCTGCGAAGGGATAGGAATGACCGGTGGAGGTTTCCCGTTTTATGTCACAGAAGAGAGCGGGTCTGTTTTTCAGGTGGATTCAACAGGAAGCCTTACTCTTATTGAGTGTAATCTTTCCTCGGTTGAAGATGTAGTGGTTTGGAAAGATCAGATCTATGTTTCAGAGGATGGAACCGGATCACTGGTAAGACTGGATTTACATGAGTAAGTATGCGCCTGATTCCTTTAGAGGGATAATCGCTATATCTCTGCCAATAATCGCTGGAATGGCCGGCAGAACCATAATGATGTTCTGCGACAGGCTCTTTCTTGCCCGACACAGTCAGCTGGAGCTTCAAGCCGCGCTTCCGGCGGGTATTCTCAGTTTTACTTTTCTGTGCATTCTTTTTGGAACGGTTAGTTACTCCAGTACCTTTGTTTCCCAGTATTTCGGAGCCGGAGACAGAGAGGGATGCTCCAGATCCCTGGCACAGGGTCTTTATCTTGCCATGTTCTCCGCGCCGATTCTTGCGGCGATGACGATACCCGGCTCTATGATTCTTAATCTTTCCGGTCATGCTCCGGAGGTTCTGGCCCTGGAACAGATCTATTTCAGAATACTCATGCTATCCGCGGCAGGACCTGTGTTTACTGCAGCGGCATCTTCTTTCTGGAACGGCAGGGGAAAGACAGTTCCAGCCATGGTAGCAGTGCTGATCGGTGCCGGAATCAACATCATTCTCGACTATGCAATGATCTTCGGGAAGCTGGGATTTCCGGAGATGGGTATTAAAGGAGCGGCAATAGCAACGGCAGTATCATCCTTCATTCCCGGCACTATTTTAACGGTAGCGGCTTATTCCGGTAAAACTGCCCGGAGCTACAGGACAAGAGAAAACTTCAAGTTTTCATGGCCACTGACCAAAAGGATTTTGAGGTTTGGTTTTCCGGCAGGGCTGCAGATATTTATGGATGCTGCCAGTTTTACAGTCTTTATTTTCATTGCCGGTAGACTGGGAGCGATTGGCTTCACCGCAAACAATCTTGTTTTAAGCGTGAACAATCTGGTATTCAATCCTCTGCTGGGTTTTGGCTTTGCCACTACCGTTATTGTAGGCAGATGTATTGGAATGGGCGATACGGCTATGGCTGTCAGGGCAACAAGACGAACTCTTCTGCTTTCCCTTTTGTACTTCGTGCCTCTGGCGGTAACTTTCGTTCTTTTTCCACATTTCTACACGAGACTCTTCTTCAGCCCTGACTCTGCCTGTACTATCGGGGAACTTTACGATGTGACCAGCAGGCTTCTTCTGATAGTCGCCGCCTGGGGAGTGTTTGACGCGGTTAACCTGGTGTACAGCGGGGCACTCCGGGGCGCGGGTGATACAAAGTTCGTTGTCTGGGTATCCGCTCTTCTTGGATGGCTGTTCTGGATTCCAGGAACGATTTACCTCTACTCGGTCCGTAACGCTGGTATAGTGGATATCTGGCTTTTCACCAGCTTCTATGTGTGTGTATTCGGTCTGGTATTTTTCATCAGATTCAGAACCGGTAAATGGAAAAAGATTGATCTGCTTGGCACACGCCATGAAATTTCTTCTCAGGAATAGCTTGCTTTACCATGGCTCTGTTAAGATGTTCCACACTTAAGGTTTTGCAGTATGTTGAGGATGGCGACAGGAGTATAACGAAGGCTGTGCAGCGAGATACGGTATTGCAGCAAGAAACTTGTGATGGATTCGGGTAAAGGAGGAATCATGGGTATAATGGCTATATTTATTCTTTCTCTGCTGGCAGGACCAATCGGGTCAATTGATGAGATAACCGAATTTCCTTCTGTTCACCTGCAGGCAATGGAGCAGAACCGGACAGATCAGATACACGAGGTACTCACAGTAGATAACAGTGGAGATGCCCAGCTTTACGGGACAGTATTCGGGTTTTTGCCTTACTGGGTTAACCAGACCTGGCTTCAATACGATCTGATCAGTGTTCTTGCGGTATTTGGGGTAGAAATGGGCGCAGGGGGTACAATAACTAACAGTCACGGGTTTCCGTCTACTTTTGCCACAGCGATGGATCAGGCACATGCAAATGATGCAATAGTAGTAGTAACTGTAACAAATTTCAGCGGATCTTCAATCCATTCCATACTTACAACCAACAGATCAACAGCCATTGCTACTGTTGCAGACCTTGTTAACTCTACAGTGGTTGATGGTGTATGTATTGACTTTGAAAATGTACAGGCAGCGGATTCAGAAAACCTGGTGACATTTATGGAAGATTTGAGGGCAGAGCTGCCCGATGCCCATATTTCCATCTGTACTCCCGTTGTAGACTGGGCTGGAGCATTCAACTACAGCGAGTTAGCTGAGACCTGTGATGCCCTTATGATGATGTGCTACGCTTTTTCCGGTTCCTGGAGTACAGTCGCAGGTCCCAATGCCCCACTGGTGGGCTGGGGAAGCTCTCCTGAATCTTCGAGTAATATGGCCTGGGCTCTCTGTGATTACGTTCGTTATGAGCCTGAGGTTCATGAGAAGCTTGTAGTTGGGCTTCCGTATTACGGTCATCAGTGGGAAACTGCAGGCTCTTCGCCACACTCTTCCGCAAGTAACTGCAGTACACTTTTTTATACAACACTTGCAGATCGAGCGGAGACCTACGGGCCTTTATGGAACGAGGAGTCTCTGACTCCCTGGTACAGATTCAACTCAGGGGACTGGAATCAGGGGTGGTACGATGATGATGTTTCACTTGGTTTGAAGTACGATATGGTAACGATGGCTGGAATGCAGGGAATCGGGATATGGGCACTGGGTTATGACGGTGATCTCCCTGAACTCTGGAATCAACTGGAAACCAGTTTCGGTGAACCTGCTGCAAACGACTTGATGACTGATAATCTGGAGGAATGCTGTACTGTTCACGGTCCTTCCTCATACTGGCATCCCTATACGGAAGACGGACAGTACCACACATTCTTCTTCACAGGTTCTATTTCTTCCGGTCCTGATGTTAACTGGGTTCAGTGGAATTTTCACCTTCCAGACAGCACAGCGGGCTATTATCTGGAGGTCTATATCCCACCGTCCGGTGCTGCTGCTGTGACCTATCACATACTTCACGGCTCAGTTGAAGACAGTGTTACTGTGGATCAATCAGCCTTTTCTGAACAATGGGTATCTCTTGGAGGTCCCTATAATTCTGAGGATGGTCTTTCAGTTACAGCGGGAGACCACACAGGTACGGGGGGGCAGAGGATAGTAATTGATGCTATCCGCTTTATAAACGGAACCGGAATTGAACAATCCTTCAATTATTTTCCTATGCAGTTTACCGTGTCAGCAAGTCCCGCCTCTTCATTCACTGTCTGTTCACCTGATGGTGGACAACTTAAAATACTGGATATTTCGGGTAGAACAGTGACAGAGAGTAATTTACACCCGGGTGATTCCTGGATGTGGAACGGAAATGCACCGGCAGGAGTATATTTCATCAGCATTGATGGAAATAGAGGGTTTTCCTCTAAGCGAGTTGTGCTTATCAGATAATTGAAAGGTTTTCAATGAAGAATTTAATTCCCGTTCTTCTGACGGTGTCATCCCTTCTGCCTGCTTCTGAATTCGTAATCGGGGAGCATACCCAACCGCTCTCTGACCCCTTCTGCGGCAGTTGAGGTCCATCGGCAAGACACTACCAGGTGGTAGTTCCGGAATCACAGCTCGATGGACCCATGACCATCACAGAGATTTCTTTTGAAAGGGCCCCGATGGGAGCATCTTCTGTGCTTATACAAGGGTTTAAAATCGCCCTCACGGAGTCTGGAGGAGAAGAGCTGGGAAGGGACTTCTCAAAGAATCCTGCCGGGGATTCTTCCTTTCAGGTGGTTTACTCAGTATCAAGAGTGACCGCCGCCGACAACGGGGAAGGCAGGATCAGTTTCATTCTTGATACTCCTTATGGCTATACAGGGGGCAATCTTCTTGTAGATATGTCCTATTCCAGCATTGAGGGCAGCATGTATGTGTGGAGCTGGAGCCCGGACGCTTATCGCTTCCTGATCGCAAACGGCGTTAACTCTTCCGAAGGTATAGTCTCACCGCTTGTGCCTGTTGTGGTTGTAACCGGGGAGTAATCTGTTAAGAGATTCCAGAGTCAGTTTTTCCGAAAAACTTCATGTTTTCGTCAAAATCTCCGTACCGTCATCGGTTACCAGAATGGTGTGCTCAAATTGTGCGCTCAAACTTCCATCAGTAGTGGTAACTGTCCATCCATCGCTTCTGGAAGTTTTTACCCTGTATGAGCTACCCATGTTGATCATCGGTTCAACAGTGAATATCATTCCTTTACGGAGACGAATTTTGTTTTCCTTTGTAAAATGATGAAAGACCTGCGGATCCTCGTGGAAGTTCTTTCCTATGCCATGACCTGTATAGTCGCGGACAATGGAATACCCGAATTTTCCAATATATTTTTCAATAGTTTTACCAACTTCATAAAGATACTTGCCCGGCATAATCGCACTGATTCCTCTGTACATGGCAATTTCGGTTCGTTTCACAAAATTTTCTGTTTTGATGTCAGTATCACCCACAATAAATGTGCGGGATGTATCACCATGAAACCCGTTAAGAATTACGGTAACATCAATGTTTACAATATCGCCTTTTGCCAAAACATCTTTTTCTGAAGGAATGCCGTGACACACAACATTGTTAATGGAAGTACAGATACTTTTTGGAAAACCACGATAGTTAAGCGGAGCTGAGACAGCACCGTGCATTTTAGTAAATACAGAGCACAGATCATTCAGGTAAAGAGTTGTAACACCCTCCTTGACATATGGCTCAATGTGATCCAGCAATTGTGAAGCGAGTCTTCCTGCTTTGCGCATTTTCTCGATTTCAACTGCATTTTTAATTCTGATCATTTTTCATTCCCTGCAAATTCAAGTACTTTACCGACTCCACCTTCAATGTACTTTTCCGGATACAAACTCTTGATCTCTTTCTTGTGTTTTGTACAATGAGTAGAACAGATAAGACTAACTTCTTTCAGAATCCCAAGGTTGTTAAAACCGTGTAATCCGCCTATGACAGCGTATACATTGCCGAATTTAGAAACGGCGTCCATGATGTTTCCGACTCCGGGGTGGCCGCAGCCAATTATCAGCACAAGCCCCTCAGCGGAGTTTATTGCCAGAGACTGCTCGCGTTTATCCAGTTCCCCTGAGAGAAAAACGCCGGGGTATATTTCAGTGGGTTCTTTATAGAAATGGACCTTGTTGGAGTAGCGAATTCCCCTGAAGGAAAAGGGAACATGCACAATTGCTTTCTCATTGGAATTAAGAAATGCAGAAAGCCCTCCGATGTGATCAAACTCCGGGTGTGAAATCACGACATCATCAACAGACTCAGGATCAATATTCAAATTCCTGAGATTTTCGAGAAGGATTTCCCCGTTTCCTCCCGTATCAAACAGAATGTTGCGTTTACCGGTCTCAATGAAGCAGGACCATCCCCAGTCCGCTCTTAAGTCTGATCTGTCTGTGGTGTTGTCGTAAACAATTGTTATTTTCATTAGTTATCTCTTTGCTTTGAGCAGACGAAAATGATTGCGGAAGAATAGCTGCTCTTTGAAATTGTTAAATCCAAATTCTGACATTATCTGTTTCCAGTCTCGCTCAACATACTCAAAAGCGTATTTGCATTCTACTGCTTTAAAAGGGATTCTGAAGTAAAGCGGAGTTTTGTCAGTAACGAATTCATTGAAATCCAGCATGACGAATTCACCGTCTTCTTTCAAGGCTTCCCGGGCATTTCTTAGAATGTTTTTTTGTATCTCAAAGGGGAAACCGTGGAACACGAATGAGATGAAAACCTTGTCGTACTTTTTGTCAAGAGAGAAAGGCTGATCTATCCGTTGCTTAACAACATTGATGTTATCAAATTTGTCACTTTTCTTCCTGAACTGAGAAATCATTTCCTCTGAAATTTCCAGTCCGAGAATTTCCCCATTTTCTGAGAGGTACTGGTGCATCAAAAGGGCATTTCTTCCGGTTCCGGCACCGAAATCAAGAATTGTATCCCCGGGATTGATCTGCATCAGGCGAATGGCTTTATTGATAAACCTGGTGTAAGCTCCCAGTGAAGCAATATTAAGCAGATTATCATAAAACTTTGCGAAAAGACCTTGAATCTCCACCTTGGAATCAGGATAGTATCTGCTCATAATCTATTCCTTCCTGTGTTCGAGTCCAGATTCCATTGTGAAGATAAGACATACAGCAGCATAGCAGCGATATCATAATGAAAGAGATTTTACAGACAATACCTTTCGCTCTTTTCACAGGAGTGAGAATGTGTACCTGACTCAGCTATACACGGTGTTGCGATGGAGTATTTGTGATTGATCCGGGTTGAGTTCTATTCCAGACGAACCATCCTCTGGACCATCTGCTGATCACCCACAGTGATAACGGCAAAGTAGATACCGTGACCAAGTGGTGCGTCGTTATTGTCTCTGCCATCCCAGTTAAGCAGCAGCTCTCCGGCGGGACACATTTCTTCCATTAGAGACGCTACCTGCCTGCCGGTGATGTCGTATACAACAGCAAGAACCATTCCTGAAGCCGGTAGTGCCAGGCTCAATGTGGTTGAAGATGTGAAAGGGTTGGGATATGCAGGGAGTAGAGAAGGAGCTGTGAATCCGGGACCTGACTCTTCTCCAATACCGGTTGGAAAACCCGCTAACTCCAGAGATGGATCA
>JAUVJW010000167.1 GCA_030596465.1 Candidatus Fermentibacteraceae bacterium
CTGGCAGCTTTCAATAAATATGAACCAGATTCAGACTGTTGAGAACTTCTTCACGATGCCCGTGGAATTCCTTGTTGAGGGAGCAGGGTCTGATTCACTGATTACATTCCTGAACGATTCACAAAATCAGGAGGAGATATTTATTCTACCATTTGAGCCGGTAACGGTGGAATTTGATCCCTTCACTAAAATACTCAGCACGGCTGTACTGGGAGTGGAAGAACAGACTTGTCCCCCTCCGGGAGGGGTGGGAACAATGTATCTTGGCCCTAACCCTGCCACTCTGAACTCCGTCATCAACTGGCAGGGAACCGGGGATATGGCATTGCAGATCAAAATCTATGATCTTTCAGGTAGAATTGTGCAAAGGCGGGTACTTGCCCCATCTTCAAGATTACTTGACCTCTCAGGTATCCCCGCAGGTACTTATCTTGTGGATGCAGTCGCGCCGGGCAATGTGAGACAGACAGCCAGACTTATAATACTTGGTAACTAGGGGGCAGCGATGAAAAAAAACGATCTTCTGGAAAAGGCTGAAGATAATGTGAAAGAAAGGGACTACTCCCGAAAAACGAAAAAGAACATCGGGAACCGGGGTAAGATTATCGTCGTAGTAACTCTTTCCTGTATACTCATTGCTGTTGCAGTTAACAGCTGGATACAGATTCAACAGATGAATGAACCTCCTGAGATACCCGAGGAGGAGTTGCTTGAGAACATGAACGGATATCTGTTTATGGCAGTTTCAAGGCTGAACGCTTTCAGGAGTTCCGATGGAAGACTGCCCATTGACGAAGAAGAGTTGCTGGGCTGGGATGATCCAGCCATTGAGTACTCCTGTTCAGGGGAATATTTTACTATATCAGTAGTGTATGCGGATACTGTAATAACCTTCGAATCCGGAGATGATTCTTCAGAATTGCTTTCCGAAGAAGTACTGAACAAAATGGGAGTTGTTTATAATTAGAGTGAATATGGAGTAAAACAACCATACTCAGTGGTAAGCATTATGCTTAAGTGTGCAACATGGAGGTGTAGCTTTGAAAAAAGGGTTTACTCTAATTGAGTTAATGATTGTAATGGTCATTATCGGTATTCTTGCTGCGATTGCCGTTCCAAAGTATGTTGATATCACAAAGAAGGCTCAAGCTGCCAGGGTAATTGCTGATTTCAGAACAATTCTTCTTGCTGTGGAGATGTGTATTACAGAAACCGGGGAATACCCTCCTGACTATTATCCCGGTGGGGTACCCCGAGAGCTTAGACCATATCTTGCAGAGGGCTTTTCATTTAATCTTCGGCCTTCAATGAGTGTAAGTTATGATTGGGATAACTGGGTCATAGACGGTCGCCCGAAGCATCCTTTCACAGGAATTCTTTATGGAGTATCGGTTACAACAAGAGACATGGCACTGATTAACGCAATTGATGAGCTTTACGATGGTGGATTCCAGTATTCACTAGGTAATAATTATACTTTTGTAATTGAGTATATACCAACATCATCGGAGTAACAATAGCATGAAAAAGGGGTTTACACTTATTGAGCTTATGATTGTTGTGGTCATAATAGGTATTCTTGCCGCTATTGCCATACCAAAATTTCAGGATGTATCCGCTTCTGCGAAGAAGGCTGCCTGCCGATCCAATCAAAGGCTTGTTGTTGAGGGATTGAATTTGTATTTCGCCGACAACGGGGAATATCCCGTTCTTAACCGCTCGGTCTGGGTTGATCACTATCTTGAAGACTACGTGCCACAGAATCTCAGATGCCAGGCAGGGAATGGTAAATACGCCTTTCATGTCAGTAAGCAACTCAACAGAAATGACTTCCGGATTTGTTCCTGGGTATCGGAGAAAAGTTGCTGGCAGCTTCACGGTTACATCTGGTTTGGTAGATTCTATTGGGATCAGTAATAAGTATTTTACTTATTGAGCTGATAATATTGTGAAAGAGGGGCACGGTTATTCCGTGCCCCTTGTACAGAAAGAATACTATTTCAGGAATTCGGCTGTAGCGGCAAAGACAGAGTCCGGTCGGTCAACCACCACAGCACCGGCTTTTTCCAGTGCTTTCTTCTTTGCCTGATATGTTTCATTTTCGTTTCTGATCATTGCACCGGCATGGCTCTGAGCTACCCCTGCTTCTGTGAACTTACCACCGAGGAACACAACAACTGGCTTCTTTATTTCACCACTTTCAATTGCCCGGGCCAGGTCGTTCTCCTGCGTAGTTCCTGTTTCAGCATAGATAGCCATCACTTCTGTCCTGGGATCGGCCTCAAAGGCCCTTGCAGCGTCCAGAAGGGTGATACCCGGAACGGGGTCACCCCCGACACAGAGAACTGCTGAAAGGCCGGGATAGTTTTTTCCCCATAGAGAACCGAAGGAACCATCGGATCTGGGACCCGGCAGATCCGGTCTGCAGTGAAATGCAGCAAGAAGCTGGCTGAGCCCGCCGGAACGGCTGATAACCCCGACTTTACCCGGAAGGTAATTTTTCTTTGCCCACGATGCCTTGCCGCCGATGAGGCCGAAAAGGTATCCCTCGGTGTCCAGCATACCCACTGTGTTTGGACCAAGGCACATTGCTCCGGTTTCATATGCCTTTTCTTTAATTTTTATTGAATCCTGTGTGGCTACTCCATCTGCTGTGAGCACAAGGAAGCTGATACCGGCGTCCATCGCGTCAAAAGCTGCTTTTGCTATCGCACCTGCGGGCACGAAGAAAACGGCGCTGTTGATCTCCGGGTGTGCGGATACCGCTTCTGCGGCGTTGTTGTAAACAGGAACGCCGTCCACTTCCTGTCCGCCCTTGCCGGGCGTTGTGCCTGCGACAATTTCCGTCCCAAAGCCCTTCATAAGTCTGGATCTGCTTTTGCCCTGTCTACCGGTTATACCGAAAACAAGAACTTTCGGTGTATCAATGCCGCAGAGGTACTTGAGAATACCGGCCATTATCGCACCTCCTCTGGAAGATCAAGCTCGATGGTAAGTTCTCCGTTACCTTCAAGAAGTGAGATAGTCTCGCAGACAAGGCATCCAATACACCTGGCATCGGGATTTGGAATTAATCTGCCATCGACCCACTGCAGGAAGCCGGTGGGACACTCTTTAATAAAAGCAGGCTCCTTCCCATTCGGGTTTTTCTCCGGGTGATAGATAAATCTTGCAGGAGGTGTTTCCACTTCAAATGCAAGTTCTCCCTGCTCCGGTGTGAATATCTGTGAAATTCTCTTATCGGTGGCGATTTCACTGAGATGTTCAACCATAGCGTTGGGGAAAATCTCCGGTCTGAAAGTTATCACTCTCACAGGAAGATTCTCAGCCACAGTGTTCATGAGTTCCATTGCCTTTTCCTGGTCAGTTCCACCGAAGCGGAGCAGACAGGGAAGAGGCGTTGCTGATTCCCGGAGAGCCTTCCATACAGCAGAGGCCAGATGGTACTGGTTCTGGAAGGCCATTCCACTTCCTGTAAGAATAAGAACCTGTGCTTCAGGCTGGCTCATAATGGCTCTCAGGATTCTGTAGCTTTTGAATGCGCTCAAACCGCCGGAAGTGTCACTTTCGTTAATTGTGAATATGTCTTTTCTGCCTCCGGTAGCCATTTCCCAAAGCATTTTTCCGCCGCCACCGCAGAGATTGGTTGCAACTGCGATTGTTCCCTCCGGTGCTTTTTGTCTTGATGCACGGAAAAATCCGGTTCCGGCTGGGTCAGCGGCGTTTATGGTTTCAACCATTTTTTCAAGTGGAGTACTGTCATCAACAGCATTGACAGGGACTTTAAAGAGGTGGGCGTTTTTCTTTGAAACACCGGATTTTTCAAATTCCGCACGACAGTCTATCGCTACATGGGAGCCGTCTGCAAGGACAGCTATCGGGTTTGTTTCAAGAACAGTGAGCTTGTACCCAATAAAGGTACTTATCATTTTTTGTAAAAAATCAGCTAGCGCAAAAACATTGGGAACATCCGGTAACTCATTCCCGATATCAAGAGCCGAGGGAGGATTCAGAAGGCTGAAGTGTATTTTCAGCAGAGATTCAGTTCTTCCCTCAATTCCAGTTCCGCCTTCCGGACTGAAAAGAAGTACACCGCCAGGCAGATTTTCTTCATCACCGAAATCAAGAAGACATGCAGCATAGTATTCCTTAATGATGTTTACTGCTTCCGCGGCGAGAACGCCCAGGCAGTTTTTTTCAGCAAGAAGTTCTTTGAGACCGTATGATATCTCATCCGGTGTGGATGCACGCCTTACAAGGCCTTTTCCCGCACGGCTGGTCGCTCCGGGAATCTGGGCTTTAAGAAAAACCACAGGTTCAGGGAGTACGGTTGGCATTACATCGTGGAAAGACGCAGGAGCCAGGGGTACACCGTGGTTTTCCAGAAGAACTCTGGTTTTGTATTCAGGCAGTGCCGGCATGTTACTCTCCAGTTCTTTTCATTTTATGTAGAAGTTTGTCGGTCCTTTTTACTCCTCGGGCCCAGTCCAGCGCCACAGGAACATTAAGAGAATAAAGGTAGTTGTATTCAGGATAACACGAAGCCGTGCAGGCATTGCAGGGCAGATCCTTTTCGCTGAGATAAAGGAATGCTTTTTTGAATCCACCGTGAAGGGCGCTCCTGGCTCCTTCATACTCACCGATAAGCAGTGAGCAGGGGTAAACTGTTCCATCCACATCAATATTGCAGTAGGCCCTTCCAGCTTGACATGCGGGGCCGTAGAAGCGATCCATGATTCTTGTTTTAGAATAGTCCTGCCATCTGGAAGCAGCTTCCAGATAACGGTTGCTGAGAATAATGGGTGCCCCGGCTTTTTTCATGGCAAGGAGTTTTTTGAAAGCTATTGAATACTCTTCCGCCGAGGGCATCATCTTAGAAGTATTTCCACCCAGTGTATCGTTGTGGTGGAGAGTCTGGAAGGAAGCCATAAAA
>JAUVJW010000107.1 GCA_030596465.1 Candidatus Fermentibacteraceae bacterium
AGAGAAACAGCCAGAAGCAGAAAGTTAAGAGAGAAGGGTATCCTCTGTTTCCATCGGCTGAAGGTTAGAAGCAGGAGAGCTACTGACGGCGCGCCAAGAATTAGAATGGAACGCAGTCCTGCCCATGGGAAGAAGGTAACTGGATTTGCCGTGGGATAATTCATTGCGGCAACAGAGAACTTGACTTCATCCGCAGCCCATGTGAAAGAGCCGCAGGTCACTTTATGAAAAGCAAGCCAGACAATACCCGCAATGCCCAGGAGAGCAAGAAGCTTCCACTTTCTGTTCCTTATGCAGTGGTATCCACTGTAAATGAAGCCCTCCGGCCTTGCCAGCGAAGCGAGTACGGCGCCGGCACTTGAGCTCCTCGCGGACTGAAGGAGGAACATGGCGCCCAGAAATGGTATGGCGGAGTTTCCTCTTATGCAGAGAAAAACAAAAACGGGATTAAACCCGAGAAAGAGGGCTGCTTCCAGCCCGGTTCTTCCGCGACCTGCCGAGTACCATGCCGCGGCAATAACGAGAAGAGAGGAGAGGAGAGTGATCGTGGAGTGGAAAAAGACTCCACCGGGATTCCGAACAATGCCTGTGAGAAGTTCAAGGGGTTTGGGTACAGTGTTTGGATAGTAGATCTGCCAGTTGTCGAAGGTGCCCTGTTCTGAGATTATCAGCCTGCCGGTATTTATGAGTTGATTTGCCCACATATCGTGAGCGTTTCTGTCAGGGTCGGGAATGTCGCCGCCAAGAACGAGCAGAAGAACCAGTACAGGAAGTACTGAGGCAGCAAGTATCAGAGGTGTTTTATTCAGTATTCGGCTCCATGAATCTAATAACAGTTTCACCTTCACGACCCCAGCCCAGTATCTCCCTCACCCTTTTCTCCATGTACAACGAATCATTTTCAAGCAGATAGATAACAAGATTAAGAGAATCAATTTCGGCCGCGACTACCTCATTTTCAGCAACAACGCTATGGACATCATCCTGGATTTCGATAATGGCCATGAAGCCGTTTCTGTTGAAGAGCAGTATGGCACCGATAACCAGAAAAACCGCCGTAAGAAGCAATGCTGTTAACAATCTGGTTCTGCTGTTTTCCTCCGGCGGTTTTCTGTACATAGAATTACCTCTTGATAACGCTCATTCCAGCAAATTCCGCGCTGGCCTCAAGGGCTTCCTCAATTCGCAGAAGCTGATTGTACTTTGCCGTTCTGTCTGTACGGCAGGCTGAACCGGTTTTGATGAAGCCGGTATTTCTGGCAACAGTGAGGTCGGAGATAAATGTATCCTCCGTTTCACCGCTTCGGTGGCTGATTACCGCAATCATGCCACTGCGGTGGGCTGTATCAATCGCCATGAGGGTTTCAGATACAGTTCCAATCTGGTTGAGCTTAATTAGAATGGCGTTTGCGGCTTTGATCTCTATACCCTTCTTGAGTCTTTCCACATTGGTAACAAAAAGGTCATCTCCCACGATGTGAATCGAGTGCCCAAGTTTTTCCATCATCTGCTGCCAGCCGCTCCAGTCGTCTTCAGCCAGGCCATCTTCAATACTTACTATGGGGAACTGCCCAACAAGTTTTGCCCAGTAATCCACAATCTGTTCCGAGGTTAATCCCGCAGGATCTTCACCGTGCATGAAGTAACGGCCATTTCTATAGAATTCACTTGCGGCGGGATCAAGAGCAATGAATACATCCTGACCGGGCATATAACCAGCAGCCTTTATGGTTTCAACAATGAATTCAAGTGCTGCCGTATTGTCCGGCAGATCGGGCGCAAGCCCGCCCTCATCGCCTACGCTGGTAGACATACCGGCAGCGGCAGCTCTTTTCTTCAGAGTCTGGAAAATTTCAACACCGGCCTGCAGGGCCCTGCTGAAAGTGTCAAAGCCTGCGGGAACAACCATGAATTCCTGAAGGTCTATTGGGTTTGAGGCGTGCTGCCCTCCATTTATGATGTTCATCATCGGTACGGGAAGTACCCGCGCTGCCGGGCCTCCCAGATAACTGTAAAGGGGTATCATCAGACTGTCTGCTGATGCTCTGGCGCATGCCATTGAAACGGCAAGAATTGAGTTTGCTCCAAGCTCCGCTTTGTTTGAAGTTCCGTCAATATTTTTCATTACTTCATCGATTTCAAGCTGGCAGGATGCATCTTTTCCAAGCAGTTCCGGGGCAATTCGAGTATGTACGTTGTTCACAGCATTTAATACAGACTTGCCCATAAAGGCATCACCATTGTCCCGCAGTTCCACGGCTTCGTGTTCTCCGGTGGAGGCTCCACTGGGAACAGCAGCTCTTCCAAAACTGCCGTCGTCCAGATACACATCTGCTTCTACTGTGGGGTTCCCTCTTGAATCAATAATCTGTCTTGCTTTGATTCCGACTATTTCCGCCATTGTTTTCTCCCTCTGGTTATACCTTTGTTAATGACAGGAATATAATCTACCTTTGTCAGTGATGTAGAACCGGTTGGCTCTCAAGCAGAACAGAACCGTAGGTTAACAGAATTTCCTCATAAGGTCTGGCTTCAATTATTTCGATGAAAGCCAGGGCAAGATCCATGTCGAATTGTGTTCCTGAATGGTCTTTCAATTGCTTCAGCGCGAATTCGACCCCGGGAGATTTGCGGTAAACCCTGCTACTTGTCATGGCATCAAAAGAGTCCGCGACGGTGAGAATTCTGGCAGAAAAGGGAATGTGTGTTCCTGCCAGCCCGTCCGGGTATCCCTTTCCGTCATATCTCTCGTGATGGTATCTGATTGCGGGCAACAGGTTTCTGAATGCCTTTATTGGTTCAAGAATACTGCATCCTTTAACGGGATGAGTCTTGATAACCTCATATTCTTCGTCAGAGAGCTTTCCCGGCTTGTTAAGAATACTTTCAGGGACGCCGATTTTTCCTATGTCGTGAAGGAGTGCGGCATTCCAGAGATCTTTTCTTGCCTGATGTGTAATGCCCAGTTTGTCTGCAAGCGCCAGTGTGTATGCGGTGACATTTCTTGAGTGGTCGTTGGTGTACTTGTCTTTTGCGTCAACAGCCTGAGCCATGGCGGTGATGGTTTCCAGGTAGTTTCTCTGGTTTTCCCGGTGTTGAAGAGAGTTGCAGAGAGCAGATGTTGCGTGCCGAAGAAGAATGGGAATAAATCTGGAGGAGGGAAGAAGCTTGCTTCGTCCGGACCATGAGTTCATGACTATCCAGCCGTGAACTTTTCCGTAATCACCAAGTTCGGTGAAGGTAAATTCGGGATAATTTTCAAAAGAGCGGATATTCTCGCCAACGAATGTACCGAAGTGGACTTCATTCATAAGTTCCGAAGCCAGCACCTTACCAAGATTCTTGCCCATCTGTTTTTTCATGGAGGTATAAACTTTTTCTTTTGGAATGGCTTCATTCATCAGGATGTAGTTGTACGGAGCTCCATTTTCCAGTGAAATGAAAAAACCAGCGACATCAAATTGGATGAAGTTCCGCAACCCGCGAGCAACAGAGGAAACAACGGCAGATGTTTCAAGTGAGGAGGAGAAACCGCTGGTTACCAGATTGATTTTTTCCAGTTCTTTGTTATTCATCAAAAGATCATCGGTCATCTTGAGATTTTGCAGTTGATTTCCCAACTGTGCCGCATAGAGTGTCAGAAGCTTCAGGTCACGGGTTTTGAATCTGTCTCTTCGCTGGCTTCTTCCAGCAAGGATAACCCCAAGATTGCCCTCTCCCGTGGGAATCACAGTTCCCATGAAAGACGCTCTGGTTCCGGACATGTCCGTATTCTCCGAGTTGTCGGGATCAAGGAGAACCTCGCCCCCTGATTGCATTGTTCTACTGGCCAGAAAGTACCAGGTAACTTCGTCCGCGAATGATCCACGACCTATATTAACGGTCTTCTCCAGCATGCTGCCGTTTTTGCTGTCTTCCAGATATATGCGGAGAGAATCCGCTCCGAAGCTTTCAGCAGTTTTTTCCCCGAAGAATTCAAGGGACGCTTTTTTCGAGAATTCGGTCATTTTGTTGGATACCGTAAGTTCATGAAGGATTTTCAGTTCAGTAGAAGTGATATCGGAAAAATGTACCCTCTGCTCTTTTTCAGCCCGTTGAACCGCTTCAATAATCTCGTTACTGGTGAATGGTTTGGTAATAAAATCGTATGCTCCCTGTCTTATGGCCTCTTTAGCCAGATCTACTGAAGCATGTCCTGTAAAAAGGATAACAAAGGTATCAGGGTTCATTTCCTTGATCTCGGACATAAGTTCAAGACCATTTGTGTCCGGAAGCAGAATATCACAGAGAACAATGGGATAGGTTTTTACGGAAAGAAATTTAGAAACATCATTGCCGGATTGCGCGGCATCTACAGCATATCCCTGATTTTTCAGGGTCTCAACAACCACTTCACAGATAACCGGATCATCATCAATAACTAAAATCCGTGGAAGATTACCGCTCACTGGGTTATCCTTTCCACCCCTCTACTATTCCAAGTTTCTTCATTCGTGCCAGAAGAGTTGTTCTCTTAAGACCAAGCATTTTAGCCGCCCTGGACCTGACCCCCCCAGAGGTGGTTAATGCTTTCTGAATATAGTGTCGTTCTACGGAATCAACAATTACATTCAGGTGTACCGCTCCGCTTGCGTCTGCCTGTGGAATTTCGTCTCCCGGAGAGTCGGAGATCCAGTCGGGAAGATGCTCCATGCGAATAGGCCCGTTTGCGGCAAGAACAACGGCTCTTTCCATTACATTTTCAAGTTCGCGAACATTGCCAGGCCAGGAGTAGGTTAGAAGAGCGGTTATTGCCCTGTCGCTGAGTATTTCTCCCCCGGAAGATCCTCTCATGCCGGAAAGAAAGTGTTCCGCGAGCGGAATAACATCTGTGGGTCTTTCACGTAAAGCGGGTATTCTTATCTCAAAGACATTCAGCCTGTAGTAAAGATCCCTTCTGAAAGACCCCTCTTCCACATCCTGCCTGATGTTGCTGTTGGTTGCTGAAATCAGTCTTGTATTAATAGAGATTGGCGTTGTGGACCCAACAGGAGTAATTTCTCTTTCCTGAAGGGCTCTTAGAAGTTTTACCTGCATGGGTTGTCCCATGTTGCCGATTTCATCCAGAAAGAGAGTACCATTTTCAGCAGCTTGAAAGTGGCCGATAGTGGTTGCGTGAGCCCCGGTGTAAGCTCCCTTAACATGTCCAAAGAGTTCGCTTTCCAGAAGACCTTCAGGTATACCGCCTGAGTTTACTGAAATGAACGGTCCGGCCGATCTTCTGCTCATTCTATGTAGAGACCGCGCGATCATCTCCTTGCCTGTTCCGCTTTCTCCAGTTAGTAGAATGGTACTGTCTGTAATGCTGACCTTTTCAACAAGTTCCATTACTTTTTTCATGGCAGGACTGCTTACAATAAGAGATTTCCCCGATGAATGTTTGCGAAGTCTCAGTTTCTTTATCACGCCTTCCACGGCAAAGAGCAGCTCTTCCATAGAGAACGGCTTGGGAATGTAGTCCATCGCGCCCAGATCCATTGCTTCTTTGATGCCTTCTATAGAAGCGAATCCGGTAATAACCATGGCTGCCATGTATGGATGCTTTTCTCTGGCAATTCTGATAATATCAATACCTGAGCCATCAGGAAGACGAATATCCGTGATAAGCAGATGATAGGACCGTGTTCTAAGTTTACCCAGTGCCTGTCTGCTGTCTGATACGCAATCGCAGAGAAAACCGTTAGAGTTGAGAACCTCCTTAACGAAGCTCAAAATCTCCGGTTCGTCATCCACAACAAGTACTCTGTATCCCCCTCTTGAGCCTTTCATGCGTATAGTATTGATACTTATAGATGTGATGTCAATATCCTGACGGGGGGCAGATGAAGCACTGGCAATATATTGTCACAATAATTTTACTGTTTGGTTGTTCAAGAGAACCTGCCCCTGACGACAGCTACTTTATCTCTCAGAGCGATTATAAAGAGGAACCTGTTGAGACGACAGAGATAATTGTTCCCCGTGACACTGTTGTTCTGGTTGTGCTGCCGGATACTTTAGCCACTGCTGCGGATACAACAGCAGTACTCATTTTCCCGGAGGACAGCCTGGCAGTGGAACCTGATTCAATTGACTTAGTTGCTGATTCGCTTCAGGCAGCGGTTTTTCCGGAGGCATGGAGGTTTATTGAGGTTGAGGTACAGGGTTCTCTATACCGGAGTCTTGAAGTTGTTCCAGAGGTGGAATCTGATATTCTAGGTGCCCACTGTGTTCGGAATCTTGTGTGGGAAATGAACCCATGGAGGGGTTTCATTACCGGTGACAGTATGCGTATCCTTTACACAACGGAAGAGCTTCCAAGAGAAAATATGGTTATCGCGTTTGAGTACATTCCGGTTGCTGGATCTTCCAACCACAGCTTTTCAGGATTTGTGTTTCATAAGTCCGGAGATAACTGGCCTTCCGTCTGGCAGCCTGACGGTACTGAACTTGTAAAGCTGCTGGACAGATCACCAGTCAGAACATTCGAGGAGATAACCAGTGTGTTCGGGGAGCCCCGGGAAGATCATATTCACCAGGGAATTGACTACAAGGCACCACTGGAGACTCCTGTCTTTTCTGTTACAGGAGGAACAGTATTGAGGAAGAACTGGAACACAGCTTACAACGGGTATTGTGTTGAGATTGACTTTGGAGGCTATACGGAGATGTTCCTGCACCTTTACTCCATTGACAGCAGTGTGGTAATCGGTGTCCTGATTGAGCCGGGGGAGCAGGTGGGAACTATCGGTAATACAGGCGTATCCACTGCGCCGCACCTTCACTATCAGATCAACGGACCCGATGGTTATGCCATTGATCCGTACCTGTATTTCAGCAGCCAC
>JAUVJW010000114.1 GCA_030596465.1 Candidatus Fermentibacteraceae bacterium
GATTATAGTGTGTAGAATAGTTGTAGTTTCATTATTTGATTGGAGAGAGAAAAATGAAAGCCCTTGTTCTTTCTGCTGTTATCCTTGTAATTCTGAGTACCCGGGCTTTAGGATTCGGATACTACGATGCTGTTACGAGCGGTACTGTTCTTGGAGGATTTTCTCCCTATACAATTGCACTGGGAACTGTGCGTGCTGTTGGAGCATCTGAACCCGCAAGTATTTTCACAAATCCTGCTCAAGTTGCAGCGCATCCCTTTACGATTCAGCTTTCAGGTTCATCAATATCGTGGGCAGAGAGAGTAATCGAATCTGACATTGACAAAACTATCAGAACACTGATGACAAACAACAACGGGCTGGCTGCTGTGGTTTATCCCGCGGGTTGTATTACAATCGGTGCCGGGATAGTCAAGGTCGGTGAATTCGGCTATGACGGGATGACTTTTGTTTTTGATGATAACGATGAGAATGAAATGGGTGTTATCCTTCTTGAATCCAGCGGTTCCCAGATAGAAGCCATGGGCAGTGTATCAGCGGTTATTTCGGGTCCTCTGTCGGCAGGTTTTTCCGGTGGAGTACGCCGTGCTGCCGCGGAATACGAGTACACATACGACAGTTTTCATTTCCTTATTCCCGATTCATCTTTCTCGTGGTCAAAAAGCGGGAACGAGTTTGCCTGGCATGCGGGATTGGCGTTAACCGGAGACCTTTTCAAGTCCGGTATTTCCTACTCTTCGGAAACGGAATACATGGAAGACATTCTGGCTTTTGGTGGAAGTGCCTATGCAGAGCATCTTAAAAAGACAACCATGGGGTTTGAGGCAGAAATCACTTCTCCATTTAATGACAACAGGTTTTTGGGGAAGTTGTTTCTGAGCATGCCGCTTACAAAAAGCCTGGAAGCTCTTACTTCAGTCAGTTTTGATGACAACCGGGTTGCCAACAGAGCCGGTCTTGGTTTCGGAATGGGTTTTTCCGGCAGAGTGGGCAATTTCACCCTGGGCATGGGAGTTTTGAACAGGTTCAGAGCCAGAATGGATACTGCTTTCCCCGATGAAGAGTCTGATCGTGTGGATGATTCGTATACAATGATCAACATGAGTGTTTCCTACACTTTCGGTGGTTTTCTGTAACTGTTATTCAACTGGATCAGGGATCTTTTGCAATTGACAGTTCTTCACCTCTGATCTCCCACCGGGTAGAAGTTGTGGCGTTTAAGAAATACCGGTCGTGGCTTACAAGCAGCAGTGCGCCTTTATAGTCTATAAGAGCCCTTTCCAGACACTCCACCGATGGCAGATCCATGTGGTTCGTTGGTTCATCCATTACTACAAGCCAGGGTGTTCCCGCAAGCCCAAGTGCCAGCAGCAGTTTTCGTGATTCTCCCGGACTGGGAACGGCGGATGTGAGGATTCGTTCAGGATCACTCCCCAGTCTTCTTATTATTGTCATCACCTGTCCCAGCTCTTCACCTGAAAGTTTTTTTGCTTCAGAAAGACACTGGATGGATTCCTCCGCGCTTATCTCCTGAGGGATCCAGATAAGTTTTTCTTCCGGACAGTTAAGTTTTGATCTGATATGTTTCAGAAGTGTTGTTTTGCCGGATCCGTTTCTGCCGATAAGGGCAATTCTGCTCTCTGGCCGGATACTGAGATTCGGAAAGGTGATGGTTCTGTCGCCCACCCTTGTTTCTCCGGATGGGATATCCAGCAGGAAATTTCTGGTTGACCTGACTCCGGCAAGTTCGACCCCAGTTCTGTGAATCTTTCTATAAGTGATGGATTCCATGTGCTTCTTTGCTCTGTCCGCTCGAGCCGAAGCTTCGCGGCTTCTCTGGCCGGCTTTTTGCACAACGCTGTGATACTGCGAGGCGCCGTCGTAGTTGTATTTGCAGATTTCTTTAAAAGTGAAATTATGACCTGCGATGTGAGCTTGAATTGTTCTGGCCCTGATCATTTTTTTTCTCGCCTCGTGCTTAAGGCGAATGTAACTGGCTTCTGCTTCCTTTCGATGCCGAACGAGGAGTTCTCTTCGCTCACTGTCAGCTCTTCTGGCGGAAGTATAGCCTGTCCTGTACATCTTCACTCCTTCAGGGAAGAAAAGGACACAGGAAGAGCACAGTTCATCCATGGCTTGTCTGTCATGACTGACAAGAAGACCGCAACCGCCGTACTCTCTCATGGATTCTATAAGAAGGGATCTTCCATGGATATCAAGGTGATTGAAGGGTTCATCCAGAGCAAGAACAGCCGGTGCTGTCCATATTGCAACTGCTATTTGAAGGCGCTTGCGCTCACCGTGAGAAAGAGTGTTCCATCTGTCTGCCCAGTCGTCTCCAAGTTGAAGGGTATTCCTGAGTCTTATTGAATCCTTTGACCAGTCAAATAAAAACTCATTAAGATTATCAGGTGGAGCATCTGTTCTCTGAGCGCAGTACACGGTGGTGCCCGAGGAAACAATTGATCCGGTGTCAGGAGTGAGAAGTCCTGTGGCCAGTTTGAGAACTGTGGTTTTTCCGCAACCGTTGGCACCCGCGAACGCTGTCCAGCCGGAATCAAGGTTCAGAGAGACAGCAGTCACGGCGTGATTTATGGAACCGGGGTATGTATATGAAACATCATTGAAACGCAAGAATGTCTGGTACATAAAAATCCTTTCTGAAAAACTGCTTTGATGCTGTTATTTCAAGAAAGAATGATCATGTTTCACCGCCTGTGATTGTAAAGGTTACCTGCCTCCACTTAATATACAGATCAATCTGCGTGTTGTGCATGCCCGATCTGTGCTGTTGTTTCAAATGGAAGATAAACGGTCAACGGTGTAGAATGCTAATAACATGGAGCGCAAGCAGATATAAAAGTTATTTGTCAAGTTGCCCAATGGCCTTGTTGCAGGGTTGTCTGAGGGGGGTTATTATTGTCAAATTGTGTTTTGCGTGATTAATTCTAACGAAAGGGGTTCAGCAGTATGAGGAAAATACTGTTTGTTCTTCCTCTTCTGATTTTTACAGGGGTGCTGTTCGCACAGAGCAGTGGTATCACTTCTGATGAAAATGGAGACTGTTTCATCCAGTCACTTACAGCAGAGGATGCACGGAATGATGCCGGAGGGAACATCGATATTAAATGGATGGTTGCCACCGATGCGGTAATACCCGATTCCATGATTCTTGAACGGTTTGACAGTGGTGGTGTTTGGTCACCCATCTCTACAATCTTACCTGCCAACGGTAGAAAAACAGATGCGAATCTGGAGAATGGGCAGGAATATTCCTACCGTATCGTTCCTTTCTACGGTGGAGTTGCTGAAACCGCTTCGGAAACAGCAGCGGCAATTCCTGGAAAACAATGGATTCATACCGGAAGAATTGGAATGCTGGTAATACTTACCCTTATCAGTCTCGCTGTTTTTTACTACATTGAACAGGGTAAGCGGGGCAAAGACCTTTACATTCGCAGAATTGCCGGGCTTACGGCTGTTGAAGACGCTGTTGGCAGAGCGACAGAAATGGGTCGTCCTGTGCTTTACATACCGGGCATTATGGATATGGATGACATTCAGACAATTGCCAGTATGGTTATTCTGAGTCGAGTCGCCATGAAAACAGCCGAGTACGGTTCATCTCTTCTGGTGCCTACCTGCCGTTCTGTGGTTATGAGTGTTGCTCAGGAAACAGTAAAGGAGTCCTATTTGCAGATGGGAAGGCCCGATGCCTTTCACAAAGAAAGCATCAACTACATTACAGATGACCAGTTTGGCTATGCGGCCGGAGTGGATGGTATAATGGTCAGACAGAAACCTGCTGCCATTTTCATGCTGGGTACATTCTACGCGGAGAGCCTGATTCTTGCCGAAACAGGAAGAAGTGTAGGCGCTATCCAGATTGCGGGTACTGCCATGCCCAGCCAGATTCCTTTCTTTATCGCCGCTTGCGATTATACACTTATTGGAGAAGAACTCTTCGCCGCAAGTGCCTACCTTTCCAAGGAGCCCAAACTTCTTGGCAGTCTTCGCGGTCAGGATGTAGCGAAGCTCTTTTTCATGATAGTAATCGTTCTTGGTGTTCTTTCCGCCACAATTGGCGAGGCATGGGAACCGGCCACAAAGGTGGCTGACTTTCTCAAAACAATAACCAGGGTAGAATAGGAGGCTGTGAAGTGAGACTCGTAATACCTTTGATGATCACATTCGTGGCCGGAATGATAATGATCCTTCAGTTTTTTGTACCAGCAACGCAATCCATGGGAGAAAGCCTTCAGGAGTGGTACATGATTGTGGCCAGTGCCGCGATTTTCCTTGGTGCTGTAAACCTTATTCAAGTACATACCCATAAGATTCGTTTCAAGCTCAAGAACTGGAAGTACAGTCCGGTAACAATTATCGGTTTTTCCGTGATGATTCTTACCGGTCTTTTTCTGGGGATTGAACCGGGCAGACCTTTTGATTACATGTTTTCTCAAATGATGGTTCCAATGGGGGCTACAATGTTCAGTCTTCTGGCTTTCTTTGTGGCAAGCGCGGCATTCCGTGCTTTTCGCGCGAGTAACTGGAGGGCGACACTTCTTCTGGTCAGTGCCTTTGTGGTTATGCTGGGTCGTGTTCCCATAGGGACTATGATATGGGACAGAATTCCTTTAATCAGTGAGTGGATCATGCAGGTTCCCAACCTTGCCGGTCAGAGGGCCGTGATGATAGGAGCCGCAATGGGTATGGTTGCAACCTCGCTGCGTATGATCTTCGGTATTGAGCGCAGTTACCTTGGAGGTGCGGACTGATGGCAACATTCCTTGAAAAACTCGGAAACATCGACAGAAGGATTATTTTCATCATGATGGCACTGGCGGTAATCATACCTCTGTCCATCAGGATGAGTCTGCCTATTCCCATTGGAGAGGGTCCCAGCAAGGATATGTACGATGCAGTGGAAGCCCTGCCTTCAGGTTCAAGAGTGCTTCTCAGTTTTGATTATGATCCTTCCACTATGCCGGAGCTTCAGCCTATGGCAATTGCTCTTGTTCAGCATCTTATGACAAAAGACATCAAGATTGTTTCAATGGCTCTGTGGCCCATGGGAGTCAGCCTGGGAAACGAAGCTCTTATCGCAGTCTCAGACAGTCTGGGCCGGGAAGAGTATGTGGACTGGGTGAATCTGGGTTACAAGACCGGTGGCGGAGTGCTTATCGTCAGGCTGGGCAGTGATATAAAGTCGGTGTTCCCTGTTGACTATGACGGTAATCCGGTTGACGATATGCCTGTAATGGATGGTGTTAACAAGCTTGGTGACTTTGAAATGATTATTTCTCTCTCTGCCGGTGACCCCGGTGTTCCAGCCTGGGTTATGATGGCAGGAGACAGATACAACATTCCAATAGGTGGAGGCTGTACCGCAGTCAGCGCACCGCAGTTCTATCCCTATCTGTCTACCGGACAGATGATTGGTCTTCTGGGCGGTCTCAAGGGTGCCGCTGATTACGAAACCATGGTAAGGATAGGTGTGGAAAATGCGCCTGCCGGAACAGCAACTCCCGGTATGGCAGCTCAGTCTGTTGCCCACCTGGTTATCATGATTTTTATTATTCTCGGAAATATTTCATATCTGGCGGGGAAAAAGAAGAAAGGAAGGGTAAAATGAACTGGACAGTTCTGGGAATATGGCTGGGAGCTCTTCTTTCTTTAAGTCTCTACAGTTTTCTCTACAGGGATAATCCCTTCTACAAATTTGCCGAGCATCTCTTTGTGGGAATGAGCGCAGGCTACTGGGTTATCTATACAATCAAAAATGTGCTGATTCCCAACTGGTGGGACAATCTTGTTCCGGCGGAAGGCGGTATGCAGCCCATCTGGTTGATCCCCGGTTTTCTGGGCTTGTTCATGATTTTGCGTGTTGTGCCTAAACTCTCCGGTTTGAGCAGAATGTCTCTTTCTCTCATAGTTGGTACGGGAGCCGGTCTCAGTATGACCGCCATGCTTCAGACCAATGCCCTCGCGCAGGTCAACGGAACCATTATTGCCCTGGGGCAGGGTGGTGGCTGGTTCGACTGGGTCAGCAACATAATTATTGTAACCGGTGTTGTGTGCGGCCTGGTCTACTTCTTCTTCTCGAAGGCACACACAGGCATTGTGGGTCGAACTGCCAATGTGGGTATTACCATTCTCATGGTGGCGTTCGGTGCCAGTTTTGGCTACACTGTAATGGCTCGTATCAGCCTTCTCATCGGACAGACTCAGTTCATGCTGTTTGAATGGCTGCCCACCATGGGAATACATTTGTAGAAGTTTTCACGGCGGAACCACTCAAACGAGTGGTTCCGCTGGAGATAATTACACTTGTGCTGCTCATACAAACAGGCACCGACTCTGTTTTATGTAAATTCAGGCAGAGCTTGCTTCATTGAAAAAGAAGTTCTCCTGTGGCTAATGAAACAAGAGGAACTGCCTCAACCCGGTTGCTTAGACGGTAGCGTTTGTTTCCCGGGTACAGAATAGCGATTCTATCAAGTTTAAGATCTTCCAGCGCGATTCGAATGGAGGGTGTAATTTTTGGGGAATCAGCTCTCTTGCATCCACCGATTTGCGTTCCTATAATTGACGCCCCCGACAAATCAATCCTTCACACAACTTGCCTTGCCGGTCTGAGCACCAACCAATCTGCGTTTATTTTGCCGCAACCAATAAACCGCATCCACAGAGGCCGTTTCAGCCCGAATATACAC
>JAUVJW010000217.1 GCA_030596465.1 Candidatus Fermentibacteraceae bacterium
CAAAACAAATAGTAATACATGTTGCGTCTTCCCTTGCCGGGATTGGGCTTCTTGTTCTGATAGCATCAAAAACAGGATTTAACCAGTTCTTGCGGAATCTGCGGGAGATAAATCCAGTTGTACTGATTCCTCTGATAATTGTTTACTCGATATCGTGGCTCTTCCGGGGTCTTCGCTTCAAGCGAATCCTTGCGCTGCTCAACGCGAAATCGAGCTTGTTCAAAGCTCTTGGCATTGAGCTTATTGCAGATCTGGCAAATCAGATCATTCCGGCAAAACTGGGTGATTCCGTAAAAATCCTGTATATGCACAAAACGGGTATATTGAACTACGCTTCAGGTACTTTTGCCGCTTTCCTGGTAAGAGCTATGGATCTTACCGCTGTCATTCTACTTGCACTTTTCAGTGTTGTGTTTGTTTCCGGATCAGTTGCGGCAGGCTATCTCTCTTACATAGTAACAATGTCTGTGCTGGTACTTCTCCTTGCTCTCGCGGGATGGATATTTGTTTTTTATCCTTCGGTATTCCAGAAAATACTTGTTGGTCCTTTTAAAAAACTGAGACCTTCAGTTACAGAGCTGGCGGATCAAATGAAGCAGAATCCACGACAGCTGGTTCTTATTCTTCTGGAATCAATGCTGGTCTGGATATTTGACATTCTTACATTGTTTATTTTCCTTCAGGTTTTTGGAGTAAAACTTTCCTTCCCGGAAACAGCATTTGTTATGCTGTTTTCCACTGTGACAAAAATACTTCCGCTTACTCCGAACGGTCTGGGTGTATACGAAGGAATGATGGTGGTATTGCTTACCGGATTCGGTGTGGTGGAAAGTACCGCATTTACCATAGCCGTTCTTGACCACGGCTTCATGAACCTGTATTCAATACTGCTCTCGGTAATTGCCCTGTACTCGTTGCGATTGGGCTTCAAGGAAATAAAACAATTGGCAGGCACAAACCGGAAAGGAAAATGAGTTTCATATGATCAAACACAATACTCTTCTTGCATTGCTTGTTATCGCATTCTATCCGCTTTTTGCCGGCGGAGTTCTTTCTGATGTTTTCAACACACCGTTTGGCCCGGAAACAGTGACACGCTTTATAATTCCGTTTCAATTCCAGGGGCATGCCAACATTGCATGGACTGTAATGGAATCCACGCAGTAGGACATATTCAGACCTGTTTACAGTCTTTCTGTATTGTCTGACTATGTACTATGGGGCACCAATGCCCGAATGTACCACATAACGGACCTTCTTCTTTCATGGCTGTGCTATACGCTTGTGTTTTTCCTTCTGAAGCGGCAATTCGGCTTTTTGACCGCAGCCCTCACTGTTTTGTTCTGGGCAGTTCACCCGGCATAACCCATGTCCCTTCTTAAAATCCTGGGTAGAAGTGACCGGCTGGTAACACTGTTTTCTGTGGCAGCCCTTTACTCCTATGATTCATCTTTCAGGGAGAATGCTCACAGAAAGTTTCTTTATCTGCTTACACTTCTCTTTGTTATTCTTGCGGTACTGTCAAAAGATACCGGCATCTTCTACGCACTTATTCTCCCCGGCTGGAGTATTCTTGCTAAAGGTCGATCGATAAAAGAGACTGCTCTTTCCGACCGATTTCTATGGCTGGGGCTTGTTGTACTTGGAACACTGTTTGTTTTCCTCCGACACCTGGCGGGATTCAATGTTACAATTGATGCCGGTGAACTTAATCTGGGATTCAAGTATTTCCAGGGGCTTGCAATCCTGATCCTCAAAGGCCTGCCCTTGCCACACGGCCTGATTCTTAACCCGATTGCCGTTTGCTCTTTTTTCCTGGTGGTAGTTGCTACCGCAATATTATGGAGAAAATGCCCGAAGCCTGTAAGATTTGCAGCATTTTCTTTCGGCGTTTTTATCTTTCCATTCCCGTTTTTCTGGACTCAAAACACATTCCTGTGGGGATTCTGGATATGGGCTTCACTGGCACTGGCTGGAGGCACCGTATTCATTTTCAATAAGGTCATAAAGCAGAGGAACATGACTGTCAAAATCCTCTCTATTACTGTCATTGTATCTATTCTTGCTTATTCCTCTTTATGGTCAGCCAGGGTAGCTGATGAAATATCCGCGCCCCTTATCGAAAAACATGAAATAGCCAGGTTTGCCATTTCAGCAGGATGCGGTCCCGTTTACTCCCGGGAAATGATTTTTGCCGGGTTTCCTGACTGGGCCGGGAGAATGGAAGGGTATTCTGATGAAGAATACCGTAAGAAGATCACATATATCATTAAATTGATCCAGTTGGAAACGGGAAATCCGGCTTCAACTATTCGCTGATCTACATATAGTCCCGGAAATCAGAATTGCATATGAACATCTCAAACCAGATCAGAAAATTCAATATACTCCAGAGTGTTCTGCCGTTGTCCCTTTTTCTGGCAAGATGGTCTTTCCATAACCTGTCCACAAGTTCAAACTTGAGAATCTCTGTTCGCTCAACCCTTTCCCGTGTGAAATGATCGTGTCCAAGCTGAGCAAGAGAATCTTCAAACCAGAGAGAGTAGGGAAGTTCTATGCCAAAATTCTGCCTGCGCTGAATTACCGGCGGCAGTACTCGCTTCATGGCTCTTTTCTCAACGTATCGTCTTGTCAGACCCTTGATTTTGTATTTTGATGGAATTGTAGAGAAAAACTCAACTGCCTTGCGATCCATGAATGGAAACCTGGCTTCAACCGAGTTTGCCATAAACATCCGGTCATTCTTCTGCATCAGATCCCCGATGAAGAAATATTTCATGTCAATCTGCGAAAGCCTGTCCAGCTCATCTCTGTAATCCAGAGAATCAAACAATTCGGAAAAAAATGTTTCCGTGTGAGGATAGTTTTCCGCAGCATGAAGCAGATCCAGTTTCTCAGCTCTGTCAAGTACATGTCTGTAGTAAAGGTGAGCCTCCGGAGCGGGGAGCTCAGCACCTCTGGTAAAGCGTTTTGCCAGGAATTCAAAACTGAGTTTGTTAAACGATACAGGAAGCAGGCCTGCCATCTTGAGATTGGCTTTTCGCACAAAGTACGGTACAAATCTTCTGTACATTCGCGAAACATGATTAGCCATGTGGGTCTCATACGCATTGGATATTTCATCGCCGC
>JAUVJW010000061.1 GCA_030596465.1 Candidatus Fermentibacteraceae bacterium
CTGCGCTGAATGATGATACGGGCTTCATCCCGAAATGCCGCATCACTTCAATATCTCCGAAAATCTCAAGAATCGCCTGCGCGTCCTGCCTCGTGTGTTCCCGCAGGATCAGTCTGTCTGTTTCCATACTCACTTCTCCCGGTGCCTGATAAAAAATAGAATTGACTCTCCTTTTCATTGAAGGACTTTATCATTTATACACCTTTGTTCACAACTGCCACAAGGATGCTGTTTTGATCAGTTTTAATCTCATTGAACCATTCCTTGAATAAGAGAAATAGAATTCGGGCTTGCACCAGCTTAATGAAAATCGTATTGTCCTACTGGTGTAAAAATTTCTTTAAGAAGGGAAAAATGAAGAAAATGTATGGATTTTTAGGTTTGCTGGTTATTCTTGTGATTTCCGGTAGTGCGTTTGCTGCCGATCCACTTGTCAATGATTTATCAGAATCCTTTTCCAACCAGGTATTTCTAACAGTATTTCTTCTTTTTTATTTTGCTGTTACCTTATTCATGATAATAATACAGTGGAAACTTTTTGTTAAAGCTGGAGAACCAGGATGGGCATCTCTTGTTCCAATTTACAACGCAGTTGTTCTGATGCAGATTTCCGGTAAGCCGGGTTGGTGGGTAATCCTGATGTTTGTGCCATTTGCCAACATTGTTGTGATCATCCTGATGGATATTGGTCTGGCGAGAAATTTCAGACGAAGTGATGCTTTTGCAATAGGTTTAATTTTCTTACCCATCATTTTCCTTGCCGTGCTTGCTTTCGACAGTTCCCGGTATTCACCGGTGGAATCAACTATCTAGCCTTTCAATATCGGGTAGGGTGGGGCTCACATCCCACTCTACCCGATAATAACTTGCATTCCACCGTATACGGGAATAGAGTATTTGTCACGTCAAATATGCAAAACCCGTGCTTAATCACTAATCAAATACTGATCTCTTAATGGAACTTTCTCCAGAAACTCCACACTCAGATCCCTGGTGGTAAGAACCTCATCTCCCGGGAACATCGTTAATTCCGGGTCTTTCCTTATCAGTTTCAGGATTGTCAGGAATTACTCTGTAGAGGTAACCATTACTTGTACCATCCTGTGTAAGAACTATCCCTATGAATGATTTTCCCTCTTTTTCACAACTCTGGCGTATAGATAAACCGCGAGAAAAAGAAAGACTGCGAGACCGGCAATCATGCTGTTCTCAAATAGACCGCCTACATATATACTCTTATCCAGTCTGAGGTAGGTGAGAATTGCTACAATCAGCCCCACAACAGCTCCCCCGGCAACCAGACCTGAACTCATAAGCATGCCCTTTTCCATAACATCTTTATGGCGTCCGGAGCCTTTCGGGAATTTTTTCTGTACAAGCGCCCTGATAGTTCCCCCAATAAAGATTGCCAGATTAAGATGGATTGGCAGGTAGATTCCCACACCGAACGCGAGAACAGGAAGGCCTATCAGCCTTGCTCCCAACCCCAGAGCAACACCCATAAAGATCAAAGCCCAGGGTAGATTACCATTGAATATCCCCCGAACAACCATGGACATCAAGGTTGCCTGAGGGGCTGGCAGTTCCGGTGTGCCAAACCCGTATGTGGTATTGAGAATGTTCAACAGGTAACCAATTACAAGTGCGGTAACCAGGGTTCCAATAATTTCGCCAAGCTGCTGATACCTGGGAGTTGCTCCCAGCAGAAAACCGGTCTTGAGATCCTGTGACATATCTCCCGCGGCCGCAAGGGCAATACAGACTATGGCACCTGCCCCCATGCTGGCCATAATTCCAGCGGTTCCGGTTATCCCTGCGATTCTAACTATAAGAGCCGTAAGCAGAAGAGTAGCAATGGTCATTCCCGAAACGGGATTGTTCGAGCTGCCGACCAGACCTACTATTCTACTTGATACAGTTACAAAGAAGAAACTGAATACAACAACCGACACAGCGGCAACAATCCTTGCAGGCACACTGTCTATTGGAAGAACAAACAAAAGAGCAATGGCTATCACCAGGGAACCGATAACGACCACGGCTCCCGGCAGATCCTGTTGCGTACGGATATCAATACCTATTCTCTTCAGGCTGAAGGTTTCCAGTACCCTCTTGAAACTGCGAAAAATAGTTGGGAGAGCTTCTATGAAACTGCTGATACCCCCAAAAGCTACCGCGCCGGCTCCGATGTATCTGATGTAGTTGTTCCATATATCCCATGGTCCCATTTCTGATATCGGTGTCTCGGACGGAAATATCGCGGATGATTCCGCACCGAAGAACTTGATAAGAGGAATGATGCAAAGCCACGAAATAATACTGCCTACAAGCATGGCACTGGATATTCTCATCCCTATAATGAATCCAACACCCAGAAGCGATGGAAGAATATCTACACCAAACATAGCACCCGAAAAACCGCTGATTGCGCACTCTATGCTTTCAGGAAATATCTTGAGACCGTTCTGGGCAAAACGGTACAATCCAGCAACTCCCATCGATGCAAAGAGGGTTTTAGCTGAGCCTCCACCCACCTCTCCCGCGACAAGTACTTCTGCGCAGGCGGTTCCCTCAGGGAAGGGAAGTTTCCCGTGTTCCTGTACTACCACGGCTCGTCTGAGTGGAATCATCATAAGAAGCCCGAGAACTCCGCCAAGACCGGCCATGAGAGTTACGGTTATCATTTCAGGAGCAAGGCCAAGAAGATAAAGAGCAGGTATGGTGAATATCACACCGGCGGCAATGGATTCACCTGCTGAGCCAATTGTCTGCACCATGTTGTTCTCAAGAATGGTTCCCCGCCTGAAAACTCCTCTGAGAATACCCATGGAGATAACGGCGGCAGGGATGGATGCAGACACTGTCATTCCAACTTTCAGACCAAGATAAGCATTGGCGGCACCTAAAATCACCGCAAGAAATACACCGAGTATGATCGCTCTAACAGAAAATTCTTTCATCCTCTTCCCGGCAGGCACATATGGAGGGTAATCCTTACCATCCATGGACTCGTATGCAAGCGGGGAAAGTCTTTTCTTTTCTTCGCTCATAGTTCTTCTCCCTTGGTATACTAATACTCTGTATACCCTAAACCTTCGCATCATGCTGGCTCTCCTGAGCCCCAGCAGCGTTACTGGTTCAATAACATAGCGGTGCTATGCGCATAAACCAGTGCCTTGCTGGAAAGCAGCGGAGCCAGTAACCGAGTGCGTCCCAAACGTTAGTATGGAACTCAGGATAGCAGCGCATTATACCGAAGTATTAAGGCGTACAGAGCACTAACGCAAACTGAATTTCAACATCTACAACAATACAGCAAAAAGCGGACGAAAGAAATTTATTGACATCATCAGATAATTCATTGCCGGATACCATTCACACGACGGATCTTAACTATCATTTCGTCTAATGCCTGCAGAAATCTTGAGCGATCTTTTTTTGCAAAAGGCCTGGGTCCTCCGGTAACGATTCCCTGTTCTCTGAGATCGGTCAATAGATTTCTTAAGGATAACACATTCCCGATATTGTCAGAAGTGAAAGGACGACCTGTATTACCCAGCACCATCGCGCCTTTCTTCAGACACCTCGAAGCAAGAGGTATGTCACCCGAAATAACAATATCATCACTGCTTACATGTTCAACTATCCAGTCGTCGGCAACATCGGCTCCTTTGTCTACAACTACTAGATCCAACCAGCTTGATGCCGAAATACGCATCCACGAGTTTGAGACAAGAACGACCTTCAAACCATATCGTTTTGCAACCCGGAATACTTCCTGCTTGACCGGACAAGCATCAGCATCCACAAAGATCTTCAGCAACAGAAAAACCTTCTTTCCACCTTCTGGAATGTTTCAAGTAACGCATCCGAAATATACCAATACCACGAGCATGTTTTTTCAGTTGAATTACAATTGAATAGTCATGAGCATATCGAAAAATATGTACCGCACCGAAGTTGAATGGTTAAAAGATACATACATGCCAATTGTGAGCAGACCGATATATCCATTGTGTTCTACTCTCGCAACTCTATCCCGGATCCATCACAAGTTTCTTGCTGCAGTACCGAAGGAGGTGCATTTGGGTTATTGTTTGGGTAAGGGGGATTATGATTTCATTTATATGCAACAATAAAGAGTTTTTTGAAAACTGCACCGGTGGACTTCCGGTGCTTGACTGGATACGATCACAAACTGATCTCAAGGGCACCAAAGAGGGATGCCGGGAAGGCGATTGCGGAGCATGCACCGTTGTTGTGGGCAGACCCGGAAAAGACGGAATTGAATACTCCGCTGTCTGCTCGTGTCTTCTGCCCATTGGGGATATCTCAGGCTGTCATCTGGTAACCATTGAAGGTCTTACAACCGGTGACGAGCTAACTCCCTTTCAGAGGTCGTTCTATGATGAAGCGGCTTCTCAGTGCGGCTTCTGCACACCCGGCATGATAATGAGCCTTACAGGCTGCCTGCTGGGGTCAGCAGAACTTTCATCCTCTGCTGCCATTGAGGCCCTGGACGGCAATATCTGCAGGTGTACAGGATATATTGCAGTAAAGCGTGCTGTAGACAGTGTCATGGAAAAGCTGCCCCTTCAGTACGAAAACCGTATTCAGATGCTCATAAACGAAGGACATATTCCAGCCTACTTCAACACCATCAGCGAAAGACTGAGTAAATTGCCTCTCTACGAAGTGTCAGCAAATGGAGCTGTTATTTCCGGCGGAACCGATATCTATGTGCATTCCAGCGATAAACTCTCCGGTGAACAACCCGAATTTCTCTCCCGAAGAAATGATTTGAATTTTATACGAATGGAACACGGAATTGTCAGAATAGGATCTGCTGTTACTTTCACCCAACTTAGAGAATCAGCTGTTATATCCGGTCTTTTCCCAGGTCTGAAAGGTTTTCTTTCCCGGGTTTCATCAACTCAGATCAGATCAAGAGCCACAGTTGGCGGAAATATCGTTAATGCATCCCCCATCGCAGACATGGCAATTGTGTTCCTGGCTCTGAACGCATCAGTGACTTTTTCAGACAGAACAGTACCGCTTAGTAAGTTCTATCTTGGCTATAAACAACTTGATATGCAACCCGGTGAAATCCTCACAGAAGTATCCTTCCCAGTCCCGGAAAAAGGATCTGTTCTTTCTTCTCTCAAGGTATGCAAGCGGGAGTATCTGGACATTGCAAGCGTAAATTCATCTATGCTTCTCAAGGTTAAAGATAATATCATTCTTGGTGTACGCATTTCTGCCGGTGGTGTATCTCCCATTCCTATGCAGCTGGTTAAAACAGGAAAATACCTCCGAGGTAAAACCATTTCCGAAGAAATTATTAGAGAAGCCTGCATAATATCAGCAACGGAAATCTCTCCCATCAGCGATATAAGAGGTTCCAGTAAATACAAAAAAAAGCTGCTGCAGGCACAAATCCGGGCTCACCTTACAAGAGGACTTGAACAATGAAACACTTCGACGCCGAGCTTCACGTTAAGGGAAAATCAATGTTTGTCGGAGATATTCCAGAGCCCGAAGGAACCCTGCACGCTGCGGTATTCACCTCATCCTGTGCCCACGGGAAAATTCTGTCTCTGGACACTTCTGAAGCAGAAGCATTTCCCGGTGTGATCAGAGTCATCACTGCAAAAGACATCCCCGGAGAAAACGAGATTGGAAATATTGTTCTGGATGAACCTCTTCTGGCGGAAGGAACTGTCCATTTCATCGGAGAGCCTGTTGCTGTGGTGCTTGCAGAGACCAGGCATCAGGCTTACAGTGCCATGAATACAATTTTAATTGAACTGGAAGAACTTGAGGCTGTGATTGATCCGAGAAAAGCTGCACAGCGCGGTGATCTGATAGTTCCACCAAGAACTTTTTCATGCGGAAACACCGAAGATGCAATTAAGGAATGTACTCATGTAACCAGAGGAACCGCGGAAACCGGAGGCCAGGAGCACCTGTATCTGGAAACACAGAGTACCCTGTGTATTCCCGGCGAGGGAAATGCTCTGCGGATTACCTCCTCTACACAGAGTCCCTCATTCGTACAGAAGATCGCAGCCAGAGTACTGGGCATTCCAATTCATCTTGTTCAGGTAGATATTCTCAGGCTGGGCGGCGCATTCGGAGGTAAGGAAGACCAGGCGACTCCGTGGGCTGTCATCGCAGCTCTTGGAACCCATCTCACCGGTCACCCCGTAAAACTGATTCTTAAAAGACACGAGGATCTGGTAAACACCGGCAAACGACATCCTTATTCCTGTGATTTTACAATCGGGCTTAATAAAAGTGGACAAATTCTTGTGTGGGAAGTGAACTACTTTCAGAACAGCGGAGCAGTCTCTGACCTCTCAACAGCCATTCTGGAAAGATCCCTGTTTCACAGCACCGGCAGCTACTTCATTCCCAATGTTATTGCCACCGGGTATTGCTGTCGAACAAACCTTGCGCCCAATACAGCTTTCAGGGGCTTCGGGGGTCCACAAGCCATGTTTGTTATAGAAGCAGCCATTCACAAGGCTTCCGCTGAAACAGGTATACCTGTTGAGAAAATACAGAAAATGAACCTGTTGCAACCGGGAGATCGGTTCCCGTACGGAATGGAATACACCTGTAATGAAGTTAAAAGTTCATGGGAACTGGCAGAAGAATTTTCAGATGTTGCGAAAACTCGCAAAGCTGCCCGGAAATTCAACAGTGAAAACAGATATCTGAAAAAGGGCATTTCCATGATGCCCGTCTGCTTCGGAATATCCTTTACCTCAACTTTCCTGAACCAGGCCAGCGCACTGGTGCATGTGTACACCGATGGCAGTGTTGGAATCAGCACCGGAGCTGTTGAAATGGGACAGGGGGTGAACTCGCGGATAAGACAGGTTGCCGCCGGGGTTTTTTCAATTCCCCTGGAACGAACCAGAGTTGAATCAACAAATACCTCAAGAGCGGCAAACACCTCACCCACTGCAGCCAGTTCAGGTGCGGACATGAACGGCAACGCAGCTGAAACAGCCTGTTGTGAGATAAGAGGAAGGCTGCTTGAAGTAGCTGCCGGTGAACTCGGTTGCAAAGCTGAAGACCTCTGCCTGCTGAATTCCCGCGTGTGGAACAAGGAAAAACAAACGGATATTACCTGGGATCAACTGGTGATCGCGGCATACATGAGCAGAACAGATCTCTCCAGCCACGCACATTACGCCACGCCGGGAATACACTTCAACAAGACCACGGAGAAGGGCAGACCTTTCGCCTATCATGTGGCAGGTACGGCTGTTACAGAGGTAACAGTTGATTGTCTGCTTGGCACATACAAAATTGACAAGGTAAGCATTGTCCACTATGGCGGCAGCCAGCTCAATCCCCTGCTTGACCGTGGTCAGGTAGAGGGCGCTCTTCTCCAGGGTATCGGCTGGGTAACCATGGAAGAGCTGGCCTGGGACGGCAGAAGCAAACGACTCCTTGCAGACACTCTTGCCACCTACAAGGTTCCGGACATCAGCTTTACACCGAACGAAGTAAACATCCTGTTTGCTGAGGGTGAAGTACTTGGAGAAGGTGTGGGGTTGAAGGGCTCCAAAGCCGTCGGAGAACCTCCATTCATGTACGGAATCGGAGCATGGTTCGCTATCCGTGAAGCAATAATTGCTTTCAACCCGGATACTTCCTCTGACTATACTGCTCCCATAACCCCCGAACGAGTTCTGATGACTAAATGAGATACACGCGCAACGATGTAATCCGCGGGCTGATTATCTACCCTCTGGGAGATACCACAGCCGCCCTGCTGCTCCATGAGTTCTCAGTACAACGAGTACTGGGAATGATGGTTGTCGGCGGTCTTATCTATTCACTGGAAATTCCAGCCTGGTTCGCGTACATAAACAAAAGATACGATGGTACACAGAGAACCCTCATGGCCATGCTCTACTTCAACCCATTGTGGATAGCCAGACATTTTCTCTTTATTGCGTTATTCACAGATGAAATTTCAATGGTCAACTGGTCTATACTCACCATTGCCGCCAAATCTTTTGCCATTAATATTCCAATAGCTTTTGGTGCTAATTACCTTATACAAAACAAAATACCACTGCAGTGGAGATTCTTCTCCAGCGCAGTATTCTCGGCTCTCATGTCAATCTACTATGCAGCCAGCAGGGTGATATTCAAATGAAACATCTCGATCTTTTCCTGAGTTCCACTCCATTAGAATCTGTTCTGTGTATTGTTGCGGAAACCCGGGGCAGCTGCCCCGGCAGAGCTGGCTTTAAGATGATAGTTCCCCCTGATGGAGCCTGCGAAGGTTCAGTTGGGGGTGGTTCCATGGAGTTCAGAGTAATTGCAATGGCTCGTGAAATGCTGAAATCAGGTGAAGAAAAACCCCGTATAGTTTCATTTGATCACACCGGAAGTGCAGAGCCGGAAGAGAATTCCGGAATGATCTGCTCAGGCAGTCAGAAAATAATTCTGATTCCATCTTCCAATTCAAAACAGGATCTCGAAGGAAAGCACGGGATGCTGGTAAGCGAAAACGGC
>JAUVJW010000216.1 GCA_030596465.1 Candidatus Fermentibacteraceae bacterium
ACTATGCGGGCACTAACCCCGCAGAATTTTTTGCATGTTCGGTAGAGTATTTTTTTGAAAAACCTCAAAAGATGAAAGAGCGTGCCCCGGAAGTGTACAAACAGCTCTGTTCATTTTTTGACCAGGACCCCGCAGCAGGCAAATAGAAAAAGATTGAAACACAGTAAGTATCTTTTGCTGATTGTGTTTCCGCATGGAATACTGTTTACTTTGATTATTACTTCGGGAAAACGAAATGTTCAGCTTTTCTTTCCTGATGACCCTGGTTTTGTTAATTCAATTCCTTCTTTACACATAGGGCATTCGTCGGTGTTCCAGCTTTCAGCTTTTACTGTGAGCAGAGCGCGATACGGAGCAGGTAACTCAAGTTTGCCATCGGTTCTGTCAACCAGTAGACCAACCATTTCAATACTGGCATTAAACCTTCTCAATACTTCAATTGTCTCTCTGACACTTCCGCCGGTGGTAACAACATCTTCAATAAGAAGAATTCTGGCGTTCTTTACCACATCCTTGTAGCCGGAACGGATACCCATAACACCATCGGCATCTCTCTGAAGAAAGGCGAAGGGCTTGCCCATGGCATGTGCTGTAGCGAAGCCGAACACTATGGCACCAAATGCAGGAGCACAGACAACATCAAAACTGTCTTTGATGTCTTCCATCAGTTCTGCTGTCATTCTGCCAAGTTCCATTACAAGATCAGGGCGTCGGGCCACTTTGATCTTCTCAAAATATAGCTTCCCGTGTTTTCCGGATGTGTACTTAAAATGTCCCTCCAGCATGGCGTCACATTCTGTCAGAATGCCCAGCACCTTATCATCTCTGTCCATGATATCCTTTCAATAAATATTGCAGATCGCGCGTGATCAGGGATTGAAACTGAATGGGAGCTGAATGGGAAGAGGTCCCTCGCTGGAACTTACACTGCCGAAGCGCCACTGTTCAATTGAGCTTATCAGTTCAAGTTCAAATGACCGGTTGTACATGTTGGATGAGACAATCTCGACATCTGAGACCCTTCCGCTGGGGTGAACAATCATTGCGATATCCACACGACCCATAAGAAGAGGATCGGTACGGAGGTGTTTGTTGTACACATACATAACTGTTCCCTGCTTTGAAGTCACAAGTTCAGCTATTTCTTCAGCGGTTCGGGACGAATAGTTCTCTGATCCTGAAACGGTGGGTGTACTAATACTGGAAATATCCGAGAAAACCATAATTTCTCTTCCGAGGGCTTCGGCCTGAGCAGCTACACCTGATGAAACATAACCTGATCGTCCTCCGGTAGAGCCTGCAAGGCCGATGTTTGAACCACCGCCACTGGTGAGTGTGCCGCTGTTGCTCAATGCAGTCATGTCTATACCGCCTCCGCCTGAAAGCATGGCAAGAAGATCAGCGGTACTCTGCGGCGGTTGCTGGTTTGTTCCGCCCGCAGCATCAAAAGGAGAAGCAACAAGTTCATCAGGTGGCTGACTGGTTTCGTCTGCCGTCTCAAGTGGAGAAGATATGAGTTCGTCAGGTCTGAGATTTCCGGAAGAGCCATGGTTTTCAGATTGTACATCAGCGGATCCAGCCTGATAATCGGGAATCGTGGACCCGGCTGCGTCTGCCACGGCTACTGAAGCCTGATCAGGTAAAATTTCAAGATCGAATTGTAACATATGACTGAATCCCGGTTGTGCGATCAAAGAGTAAAATTCTGTGACATATCCGACCTGGTAGACATCAACTTCATATTCATTGCCGCCCAGAAGGCCATCAAGCATTATGGGAGTTACACCCATGAGTTGTCCGTCCAGCGTAACAAAAGATCCGGCGGGTTCACTTCTGACCATGGCTGAAGCCATGATACTATCTCTGACGCTGTCAAGAAGTGCCTGCAACCTTGGGTTTGCTCTGGGACTCAAGTCGTAGTAAACATCCAGACGCAGAAGCTCTTCATAAGCTTCGCCTGCCGCATTGCTGTTGCCCACAGCGTAGTATGCACTACCCAGTCGATCCCAGGCTCTGAGTTCTTCGTCAAAAGAGAGAGAACCCAGGCTGATCATCTGCTCAAGAGCTATGATGGCTCCTGGACTGTCGCCCATGTCATACAGTTCAATAGCTTCATCAACTGTAGAAACAGACACCAGTGACAATATGGCCCAAAAACAACTAAACAGAACGCCCCCCTTGCTTTACCCGGTCAAATGCACCCTCATGTCCTAAAAATCGCCAATAACATTCCCGAAGTCAACAGCAATCAATTTTATCGCAAAAGAACACAAGCGACTGACAAAACAATTTTGCGAAAACAAAGCGAATTCTATACTCACAACCAGTCCTTCCATAACAGTATACCATTTGCGGCTCTTTTCATTCCACGGCACTGGAACAAACTGAAGAATGGTGGTTTATTCTCATGTGAAGAGCAGAAAACGGTGGGTTGGATCAGCCCCGGAAAAATCTCTGAAACACAGACATCGAAATTGACAACAAACAGGTGTTTTGAGGTATTGTGTTTTCGGGGCACACTACCGGTAAACCGCCGGAGAATCTGGCAGGGAACAATTTCAATGCAAATCGGTTATATTCGATGAGTAGACATACTGGAAATTACACCATTCTTCGGAGGAAAGATATGAGTTGTTGCAGAGGAAAAGCATTGTTGATGATGGTTGTTACGCTGGTGCTTGCAGGATCTGCCTGCCTTTTCGCCCCTGATGATGGTGGCGCGGGCGGTTCCTCCGAATACTATTCTCCGGTGGATACCCCCCAAAAACTACTGGATAATTTTCAACTCGCTTACCAGACGAAGGATATTGATCGCTACATGGAGTGTCTTCACGAGGAGTTTGAGTTCATGCTTCTTGAGACAGACTGGGATGATTACACGGGAGATGGAGAAACTGATGAATCCTGGGGACGCGACATCGAGGAGGAGTACACTGGGAACATGTTTGCCAGCTCGGACGCTGAGGTGGTTGATCTTACCCTGGAGGGGAACACCGAAAGTGTGTGGTATGGTGATTCCTCCGGTGTAACACTTCAACTTGTGAGATCCTTCGACCTGAAGGTTTATTACTGGGATGAAGGCGAACAGAAGGGGTATCATGCCGTGGGCGATGCCGTCTTCCTGTGTAAACCAAACGCCGACGGTGATTACCAGATCTGGCGCTGGGAAGATCAGTCTGAGACTTAATGGTATTCCTTATTCTAATAACAGCTTTTCTTCAGAGCTTTCAGCC
>JAUVJW010000028.1 GCA_030596465.1 Candidatus Fermentibacteraceae bacterium
GACTACCGGCTTCTCAACGGCCGCGCGGAGGTCTACTCCGGCAGAGTGAGGGGTAGCCGGTTCGGGCAGAGGAATATCCCCGCACCCGGGGAGGGTCTTAACAAGTATTTTTGCCATAGACTTCCATGTACTGAAAGGGGCGGCCTTTCGACCGCCCCCTGCAGTTTTATTCTTCGGAGTCTCCGGTCTGATCAACATCTTTCATGTTGAGGTCGATCTTTCCATCGTCTCTGATTTTGTTAACCTTGACCCTGACCTTCTGCCCACGCTTGAGAACATCGGAAACATCGTTTACCCGATCTTTGCTGATGTTGCTGATGTGAACAAGACCATCAGTACCAGGCATTATCTCAACAAAGGCACCGAAGGTCTGGATACTGACAACTGTTCCCTCGTATATCTTGCCGATTTTTGCAGTTCCAACGAACTGATCAATAAGCTTGAGAGCGTGATCAGCCTTCTCGCCGTCATTGGTCAGAATGGTAACCATACCGCTGTCATCAATGTTGATCTCCGCACCGGATTCCTCTGTGACAAATCTGATATTTTTACCACCGGGACCGATAAGCTTGCCGATTTTTTCCTTGTCAATCTGAACTGTGATAATGCGAGGTGCATACTGACTGAGTTCAGTACGGGGTTTATCTATACAAGCATCCATGCTCTTAAGAATGAGAAGTCTGTTCTCTTTAGCCTGGTTGAAAGCCCCGACAAGAAGCTCCTGAGATACACCTTCAACTTTGAGATCCATCTGAATGGCGTTTACTCCATTGGATGTTCCGGCGATTTTAAGATCCATATCACCAAGGTGATCTTCAACACCGGCAATGTCGGATAGAACTATTGTTCTCTCTCCGTCAGTGACGAGACCAAGAGCAATTCCAGCAACATTTGCCTTGACGGGTACACCTGCATCCATAAGACAGAGTGATGCTCCGCATACTGTTGCCTGCGATGATGATCCATTTGATTCAAGAATGTCTGAAACAACACGGACTGTGTATGGGAAATCGTCGGGAATAACGCCCTCAATTGCGGTTTCCGCAAGGTGACCGTGGCCGATCTCGCGTCTGCCCGGACCTCTTACAGGTCTAACCTCTCCAACGCTGAAACTCGGGAAATTGTAATGCAGCATAAAGTTCTTCTTGTACTCGCCAAGAAGTGCGTCAATTCGCTGTTCATCTCTATCGCCCCCGAGAGTGGTTGTGACAAGAGCCTGTGTCTCTCCCCTTGTGAAAAGGGCAGAACCGTGCGTTCTTGGCAGAACACCGATTTCGCAGGCAATATCTCTGACTTCTGTACGCTCACGGCCATCATAGCGAACTCCGTCTGTAAGAAGTCTTGAACGAACATATTCTTTCTCGGCTTTGTAAACAGCCTTCTTAATGTAACCATTCCACTCTGCGTCGTCTGGTTCAACATCAAATTTCTCAGCGACAATAACAGCGGCGCGTTCTTTTGTGTTCGACATGGCTGCCGCCATGTTTTCCTTGTTTCCTTTGCCGTAAACAGCACCGAGTTCTTCCTTCATTATACCAAGAACAATATCGTACAGACCTTCGGGAAGCTGAGGAATAATAACTTCCTTCTTTGCCACTCCCACAAGCTGCTGAAGCGAAATCTGAAGCTCATTAATCTTGGCGGCCTCTGCTGCTGCCATTTTAATGGCTTCTGCTATAATATCTTCTGAAAGCTCATCGCAATGACCTTCAAGCATCACTACATCGCGATCCTTTACCGCAACTACAAGCTCAAGGTCACTCTCTTCAAGCTGTTCGACTGTGGGGTTCAGAACGATTTCACCATCAACACGACCAACCCTGATAGCACTTACCGGTCCATCCCATGGGATATTAGATATCATCAAGGCGGCCGATCCACCTATCAAGCCGAGAAGGTTCGGGTCGTTCACACCATCAGAGCTGAGAACAAGACAGTAAACCTGTGTCTCATCTTTGAAGCCTTCCGGAAAAAGGGGTCTGAGAGGTCTGTCTATAAGACGGGCAGTGAGAACTTCCTTCTCGCTGGGGCGTCCTTCTCTTTTGAAAAAACCACCCGGTATTTTGCCGGCGGCATATGTTCTTTCACGATACTCTATAGTAAGAGGGAAAAAGCCCAGGTCGCGGGTTGCAGGCTCACTGCAAGCGGCGACGAGAACAGCTGAGTCCCCATACTGAATGTAAACAGATCCGTGGGCCTGCTTGGCCATGCGTCCTGTTTCGATTGTCAATTTTCTTCCTGCGATCATTTCTTCAACGATTGTTTTCATACTGTCCTTACATCTAACTATTGTTTGCAAACCGTTTGCCTGCATACTTTACAAGTCATTTATCTTCTGAGGCCAAGTTCCTTAATAACACTTCTGTATCTGTCAACATCTGTGGCAATCAAGTAGTTCAAAAGACGGCGTCTCTTACCGACAAGCATCAGTAGACCTCTTCGAAAATTATTATCCTTTGGGTTTTCCTTTGCGTGCTCTGTGAGCTGCTTGATTCTCTCCGTGTGGATAGCAATCTGTACTTCTGTTCTACCTGTGTTTGCCTCGTTGCCACCAAATTGTATTGCCAACTCTTTTTTGCGCTCACTGGTTACCATTCTCTCAATACCTCCATTGATCTTTCAAGATCGTTTTTTATCAGTTTCTTCAACATTTCTTCCGAATCAACCAGAACCGGAACCCTGATGAAGGATATGAATTCAACAGATACACCGGTACCGTAGAAATCCCCTTCAAGGGAGGGCACATACACCTCTATCAGGCTCCTCTCCGGAACCACAAAAGCCACGGCCTTGAGTTTTCTGCAACCAATCCTGGCGAAGGTCGCGTAGCTTCCCTGCAAAGGGAGCAGCTTGGACTCCGGGACTCTGATATTCAGAGTTGGAAACCCCAGTGTCCTGCCAAACCCCCTGCCTCTGGAAACAACACCGGTTGCCCCGTAGACCCGACCGAGAAGATCAGAAGCACTGCTTAAATCACCTTCAAGCAGAAGCTGTCTTATCTTGCCGCTTTTAACAGGTATGCCCCCGACATCTTCAGACTCTACCACGGTTACGCTAAGTCCGAAGCGCCGGAGATTTTCCTTCAATGTAGCAGTGCTGCCTGAAGCATCACTGCCAAAACGAAAGTCATACCCAACTACAAATCCGCTGAACAGACCTATTTCAGCAAGTAATCTGCTGAAACGCTGCGGTGTGGTAGCCGCTGTAGCACCGTCAAACGGAAGCGTAATAATACTAGATATTCCGTTGCCCCGCAACAATTCATAACGCTCAGCAGGTGTTGTAAGTCGCTTTCTCCACGAAAGTCCTCCAAACATCTGCCTTGGAACAGGTTCAAAAAATACGACACCGCAATTAACTCCCGCGGTATCAATAACCTTCATATGCCCTTTGTGCAGACCGTCAAATGCTCCCAGAGCGGCGAGTGTCAACGCTTCACCTCGTCTGTCAGAACTACTTTAGGTTGAAATAAGACGCCATCACCAATACCAACAGCCAGCAGGTTGCCGGCCGTATCAACCGCAACTGCGATGCCGGTGTTTTTCGCGACAAAGGAATTTCCATGAAAGATACCCTGTGCCTGAGTGGCATTGACTATAATCTGAGGATACCCTTTCATCGCTTCCGCCATGGAAAGCAGAGATTCTTTATGATCATCAAGTTTAGAAGCCTGGCTGATAGTGAATGGCCCCGCCATTGTTCTTCGTATGTTGTCCGCCACTGCGGGAATGCTCAAGGCTTCACCGATATCCCGGGCCAGGGCCCTTATGTAGGTTCCAGTGGAAACTGTTACCTCCAACGGAATTCTGCTGCCCGAAAGCTCTCCCGATTCCCAGTCTGTCACTGTAACTGTTCTCTCCGGCATTTCCGGAGTCTCCCCTTGTCTGGCAAGTTTATATCCCCGTTTACCATCAACCCTTACTGCACTGAAAAGTGGAACTTTCTGGCGAAATGTACCGGTAAATTCGGGCAGTCTGCCTACTATATCACTGGTGGAAAGGTGTGAGCAGTCCGCTTCTTTTAATACTTTGCCTGACATGTCCAGTGTATCCGTAAGAACACCTGTTACCATATCAAATGAATACCGCTTGGTGTCACCGGATATATATGGTGCCAGTCTTGTTGCCTTTCCTAGAATTACAACAAGAAGCCCCGTGGCATCCGGATCAAGTGTTCCGCAATGTCCGTACTTTTTGAAGCCGTTTGCTCTGGCTACTGCCATGGCAGCACGGCGGGATGTAACTCCGGCAGCCTTGTCAAGAAGGTAAACCCCACCTGTCACCGGTTAGTGTTCCTCCACATTCAGCTTGCGAAGGGAGGAAAGTACTTCTTCCCCCTCTTTAACTGAATCGTCCCACTGAAATCTAAGGGTAGGTACAATTCTTAAATCAAGTTTACCTGCCAGATTCTTGCGGATGAACCCTGAAGCCTTTTTCAAAATCTTCCGGATGGCTTCTGACTCGGCATCCGGCAGATAAGAAGAGACATATATTCTGGCAAATGAACCATCCCTGGTAAGCTCAACTCTGTTGACAACAAGAGAATTAAGCCTGGGATCGGATACTTCCCGTTGCAGGATTTCGGATACAAGCATCTGTATTCTGTTGGCTATCTGTTCTGTTCTTCTTGAATTCACTCCAGCTCTCTCGCAATCTTAATTATCTCGAAGCTCTCAATGGTGTCGCCTGCCTTGATGTCATTGTACTTGTGAAGACCAATACCGCATTCAAATCCCGCTGACATTTCGCGTTTATCATCTTTGTGGTGCTTAAGAGATGAAATCTCACCTTCCCAGAGTACAACACCATTTCTAACAAGACGGGCACTTGCATTCCGCTTGATTTTTCCCGCGACGATGTAGCAACCCGCGATAACACCGATTTTCGGAACCTTAAATATATCTCTAACTTCCACAGACCCAAGAAATTCTTCTTTCTCTGCCGGCTTAAGAAGACCGCTCAGAGACTTTCTTACTGTATCTTCAAGATGATAGATAACACCGTAAGTGCTTATCTCAACACCTTCTTCAGCAGCTCTTTCCCGGGCTCTCTGATCCGGTCTTACCTTGAAACCAAGGATAACCGCATTGGAAGCAGCCGCAAGATCAACATCGCTTTCAGTAATTCCACCGGCACCGCTGAGAATAATGTTAACTCCCACTTCGTCGTTCTGCAGTTTTGAGAGAGAATCAATGATTGCCTCTGCTGAGCCTGAAACATCTGACTTTATTATTATGTTAAGAACTCGTTCTTCACTGGTAGTTGTGGCCCAGAAATCCTCAAGTGAAACCTTGTGTCTGGAATGAAGAAGCTTCTCTCGGGCAACCATCTGCCGGCGAAGAGCAACCTTCCTGGCTTCCTGCTCGCTCTCAACTCCGATAAATGAGTCACCGGCTGATGGAACTCCAGGAGAACCCAGAAGCTGCACGGGATAACCTGGTGGAACCTCTAAAATCTGTTCATCATTCTCATCGAAAAGAGCCCTGGCTCTTCCGGAATACTGCCCTGCCACAAAACAGTCTCCCTCGCGAAGAGTGCCATCCTGTACCAGAATGTTCACAATGGAACCTCTTCTGGGATCAACTCTACCCTCAAGCACTGTTCCCCTGGCAAGTCTGTCGGGAACGGCAGTCAGCTCAAGCATTTCAGCTTGAATCAAGATCATCTCAAGAAGCTCATTCACACCTACACCAGTTATGGCGGAAACCTCAGCGCACTGAACATTGCCACTCCATTCTTCAACAAGAACATCATTTTTGGCAAGATCCTGCTTTATAAAATCAGGGTTCGCTGTAGAGAGATCCATCTTCGATATGGCAACTATTATGGGGATTCCTGCGGCTCTGGCATGCTCAATTGATTCTTTTGTTTGAGGCATGACTCTGCTGTCGGATGCCACCACAAGAATCACTATATCTGTTACCATTGCGCCACGGGCTCGCATTGCTGTAAAAGCAGCGTGACCGGGGGTGTCAATGAAAGTAACCTGACTGTCATCACCCACAGTCGCAACATAAGCACCGATATGCTGTGTAATGCCTCCCGACTCTGTAGCGATTACATTGGCAGAGCGAATCCGGTCAAGAAGAGCAGTTTTCCCGTGATCAACATGACCCATTATTGTCACCACTGGAGGTCTTCCCTCTTCAGCTGCATCGGTATCGGAAATTCTGGCTTCTTCAAGAGCCTCTGCTCCGTACTCGCTGACTTCCCTTACCTTATATCCAAGTTCCTCGGACACAAGAGTAATTGTATCGACATCAAGCCTCTGATTGGCAGTGGCTATAACACCCAGCTTCATACAGGCTGCAATAACACTGTTTACCGGCTGCCCCATCTGCTGGGCCAGTTCAGCCGGACTGGTGAACTCGGCGATCTTCAGTATCTTCTCTTCGCCATCTTCAAAAATTCGCTGCTCTTCGTGTCGCTCCTGCTTTTCTTTACGGTATCTAACTTTTTTGCTCTTGCGATTCTTTGCTCCACTGGAATCGATTCTGGCAAGAATTTTCTTTACATTCTTAACCGTTTCCGCAGAAACAACAGTTTTTTTCTTCCGGCGTCTGCGCTTACGCTTTTTGGTTGCCCGGGTTTTCGCCTCAGCCTTCTGCTTCTCGAATTGCTCTACAACTCTGGCTGCATCCGCGTTACCCACAGTACTCATGTGGCTTTTTGCTTCAATTTTCAGTTCCTGAAGAACCTTGAGCAATGCCTCGCTGGAGATGTTAAGCTCCCGGGCCAGCTCATACACCCTTCGTTTCTGTACTTTATTTTCTTCTTTCAAGGAAATCACCTTCTTCCACGCCTCTTTTATTCTTTGTTTTCAGTGGCTTCCTCTGCTTCATTTTCAGACTCAGATGAACTATTCTGCTCAAGTTTTTTTGCTACTTCTATCTGGTGTACCCTCTGATCAACGAGATCAGCGGCCTCTTTCAATATCTGTGCAAGCTTCACGGGACCAACGCCCTGAACTTCCTGTAATTCTTCCTCTGTTGACTCGAGAATGATCTGTGCTGAATCGTAACCAGACCTGCTCATCCTTTCAGCAAGTTTATCATTCACGCTGGGCAGTTCACTCACATCGACCCTGAGCATGTTCTCCCAGCGATTCTCTTCTTCCCACTGGCTTTGGGTCTTCAAATCTATTCGGCGCTCAACAAGCTGTCCGGCAAGTCGCACATTATGCCCGTTCCTTCCGATGGCAAGAGAAAGCTGATCATCTGGAACAACAGCGATCAGGATGTCTTCCATCTCACCGGTTTCCCGGTTAAAAGACTGCTCTGACTCAATGTTAAGCACTGTGGCCGGTGCCAGTGCCTGGGAAGCAAGCACATAACGGTCTCTGGTCCAGGGGAGAATATCGATACGCTCACCGTTCAATTCTCTCATCACCGATTGAACCCTGCTTCCTTTCATTCCCACAAAGGCACCAACAGCGTCAATACGCATGTCGGTACTGGAAACCGCGATCTTTGATCTGACACCCGGTTCCCTGGCGATAACCTTTATATTCACAACACCTTCTTCTATCTCAGGAGCTTCCCTTTCAAAAAGTCGCCTCACAAGCTCCGGTGTTGCTCTGGAAAGAACAAGTTGCGGCTCCAGACTCTCCGGCCTTTCCACCCTGATAAGAACAGGTGTTATTGAATCACCCTGGTCGTATCTCTCGCCCCGTGCCCTCTCATCCGCTGGAACAACGGCCTCAATACTGCCGGCAACCTGGACAAGAATTCTGTTTCTGTAAACCTGCTGAACTCTACACCGGGGAATAATCGTTCCAACCCTGTCCTCGTACTCTTTCCAAACCTGATTTCTCTCTGCCGACTTCACAAGCAGAAGGAATTCCGACCTGAATTCGTTCACCGCAGCCCTTCCAAAATCGGAAATACTGATGGGAACAGCGACCTGATCTCCCAGTTCACAGTTTTTATCGAGCTTTCTTGCGTTCTTCAGCTCAATTTCCAGATGGGTTTTTCTCCTGCCGACCTTCTCCACCACTGTCTTCAAGGCTTCCATACGGATATCACCGCTACTCTGTTCCCAGGCAACCTTGATCTCCTGTTCCTCACCGTATTCTCTCAGAGATGCCTTGGCAAGACCTGCATGAAGGCTTCTGAGAAGAATCTCTCTATTCACCCCTTTTTCCCTCACCAGACTGGCGAGAGCATCTATTCTCTCAAAATCCGCCAATTGATCCCTCCTGTTAAATTGCTTCCCGGGCGGAAAGTACACTTCCCGGATCAGTGACTCTGCCGTCCTCAAATGTTAATAGCCCTTCTGCATAGTTTGAGAGAATGCTCACAAACTCTTCGGACTCTGTTTTTACTTCAAGTTTTCTTCCTGCACAGCGAATCCAGTCATTCTCAGTGGACAGCTGTCTTCCAATGCCGGGTGAGCTGACCTCAAGCGTGTAAGCTCCCCCTATTAGATCAAGTGTCTCTATGGCGTTTGCGATTGCTCTGGATACACCGGCACACTCATCAAGACCGACTCTGCCTGGTTTATCAACCAGAACACGAAGAACCCTTCTTCTTCCCGCCTGAAACAGGTTCATGTCAATGAGAAGAAGATCAAACTCTGCTACTATTTCCTCAACATGTTCCAGCACATCGTCATGAGCCAATGGCAAACCTCCGTAAATGCTGATATAAACACAGCGTTATAACAAAAATGGGCGCAATGCGCCCATGCCGGAAAAGCACAAGTAACGCTAATCTATTGCAAAACCGATACTACATCAAGGGGAACCTGAAACCCTTTCAACACCTCTGACCAGATCGTCCCTGAGAACACCCACTGTGGATGGGCAGAAACCACCGGTCTGAAAACTGATTCTGTCAATTTCCTCCGCGAGAATCCCTGATACAGTTGAAGACCATGTTACCGGCTCCAATTCCCGTATCATATCTCTGCAATAGAAAATGCGATCAAGGAGGTACTGGTTCTGAACAAACGCGAAAATATTGTAGTCCCACCAGTATGAAGTCACCAGGAGAAAGGTCATTCTCAGTTCCATCTGATACCACTGGCTGTTCAATGAGTCGAAGGCCATCCTGACGTGGAGACTGTCTGAAATAACCGCAGGAAGACTCCCTGCGAGCCAGGGTGTGGCGAAACCTTGCCTCATGGCTGCTCTGCTACCTCCCAGGGCCAATCTGACCGCTCTTATTTTCTCAACAACATCCGGTTCAATAGACTCGCGGAATCGATCACTGTATACCAGTGTATTGGCATCATCAAGATTCCGGTCAGTTACGATCTGGGAAAGGAAAATATCCATAACTGAATCGAAAACGGTTTTATCCCATCCTGAATTGAAGAGGATTTCAGCCGGATAAAGATAAAATTCTCTACTGAACGGCAATGCTGTTGAAAAAGTGCTGCCTGAGAAGGCAGAAGCAGTGGACATATGCAAAAGTTCCCGAATAGCGTCTTCATCACTCATCAGTAGTACCGCTCCGCTGTCCCAGCTGGCAAAAGGGGAGTATTCCTCTATGCTTCTCATTCTATCAATGAGTGGATCTCTGTGTTCCGGCGGAAGAAATTCTTCAATCAAAGCAACAAATTCTTCTGTTAATGCCTCAGAATTTTCCGGCTGAATTGAAAGGAGAAACCAGGCACCCTTAACAACTGCCAGATAATTGTCCTCTAATTTCCTTCCGGAAGCTTCACAATTAAATCCCGACAGTATGTTGTGAAAATAAAGAACAGCGCCGTGAAATGAGTTCGGACGAATGGTAAGAAGAGCCAGTACCTGATTAAAATAATCGTTCCGCCTGTGAGCATGGATTCTGTACGATTTATACAATTCATCCATAGATTCATCCAGCATACCAAGATTGGAGTAACCCAGAGCAAGGTTGTTATGAACCTCTGCGTAATTCGGTGACATTGTAATCAGGCTGTCATAAGCCGTCATTCCCAAAAGCACTTCATTCCTGATCTCCTGCGCCGTAAACTGACCGGATAACCCTGCCTCGTCAAGGGCGGAGCGCATGGCCGGAACCTGCGGATTCATCACCATATATCGCGTAAGGTGGGCACTGCCCAGGGCGTACCATCCTCCCATATCGTAAGGATAAATTTCTGTAGCCTCTCTGGAGTAGGCAACCGAGCTGTCGGCAAAAACAAAAGCATTCTGCCACTGATTAACAGCCGCGTTTAAAGCAGCAGTGTCACCTGTATTCATCCATTGCGTTGCTGCTGAATATGCGCCGTTCATAGCCATTTCCGTTCTTGCCAGAAACATATCTTTGCCTTTGAATACCAATGCCGATGAACGAGACATGGGAAGGTAGTGCATGAAAAAACCGGATGCAAGAAGAAGACTTACCAGAGCCAGTGCGACAGCACCCATTCTGCTTTTCCTGCCCGGTGTAACCGGCTCAATTTCTTTTGAAAGAAAAATCATAATAAGCGTTGCGAACATCCAGGCAGTGGGCGGCCATCTGAGATGAACGGAAACAAGTGCCTCTGCCAGCATCGCAGCCATCCCGGCAAAAGCACCGGCTCTCAAAAGATCTGCTTTACGAAGTTTAGTAATAAGCCCCCATCCTGTTACAGCCCACAGAATAAGCCCAAGTATTCCAATATCCACAAGGATCTCAAGATACTCGCAGTGAGCATGAAGGGTATTGTGACTTACGCCAAGAATGCTGTAAGACGGATTTCTGTATTCCGGAAAAAGAATCTGAAATGATCCGGGGCCATGGCCGATAAGGGGACTGTCAGCAAAAAGATTGAAAGCTCCGGACCAGATGATTTTTCTTACCTGAAGAGTACCCTGATTCTCTATTGATGGATTAAGCTCAGAAAGCCTGGAACTCATGGGAACGGCAACAGCCGCGATAATTACAAGAGCAAAAAGAACAAATTGAACAGTCTTCCTGAAGGATATGGAATTGTTTTTTACGAACCAGATAAGAAACACTGCAGTACCCGCCGCGACACCAATTATACTTCCTCTGGTTCCACTTGCAACAACAGTGGTTGTGGATAATCCAACAAACAAGAGGGTCAGACTGGCTTTAAAAACCGTTGAAAGCTTTTTTAACGAAAAGAGATACCCAACGCCAAGGGGAATAATCGCTGACGCAAACCCGCCGAGAAGATTGGGGTTTCCAAGCGTTCCTGTGCTTCTTCCGCTTCTGGTAAGCGCAGCGTCCCAGGAGAAAACATTTACCCCCTGCCACTGCATTATGGCGTAAACAAACATGATAGAAGCAGAACCCAGCATGATCGAAGTAAAAAGCCTTACATGAGCTTCTTCAATAAACAACAGTGACGAAACCGTTAGAGCGACAAGAGAAAGAAGCGCAAGAAATGTAAATGGCCCATTGGGTGAACCCGTTCCCGCATAATGCATCACTATCATAAGGATCAGTACAGCACCAATCGCCCCCAGAGACACTGCAGGAATTCGTTGTTTATAGCATGGTTTTTTCATTAAAAGAAATACAGCAGCCAGCATGGAAGCAATGCTTCCCCCGGCAACAAAGATCATCTCTTTAACGAAAATGCTGTTTCTACTATTGGTCAGTACTCCAAACACAACACCAAGCATCACAACAACAAGCAACACAGTGA
>JAUVJW010000070.1 GCA_030596465.1 Candidatus Fermentibacteraceae bacterium
TCAGGTGCGGCAAATGCGTTGATATCTGTCCTCTTAAGCTTGTTCCCAGCGCAATCGCCACTGCCTCCGAGTTTGCCAGATGGGAAGACGCGGAAAAGGCCGGCGCTTTAAATTGTATGGCCTGCGGCACATGTAGCTATGTCTGTCCTTCGGGCAGGTATCTCGTGCATCATATCAAACGGGCGCAGAACGAAATTCGAGCCCTTATCCGTACGAGGGAGGCATAAATGGCTGAAAACAGAATATTTGATGTTGCTGTCTCACCGCATACCAGTTCTTCACAAAACACAAAAAAAATCATGTGGGATGTGGTTATTGCGCTGATTCCGGCTCTCATCGCAGCCTTCTGGTTCTTTGGACCAAGAGCTGTCATGCTTGTTGCCGCCAGCGTAGGAGCCGCGGTACTTACCGAGTGGCTCTGTCTGAAATTCATGAAGCGACCTGTAAATATCGCGTTTGACGGAAGTGCGGTGGTAACCGGGTTGCTACTGGCTTACAATGTTCCGTCAGGTGTTCCCTGGTGGCTGCCGGTTCTTGGAAGTGCCTTTGCCATTGCCGTTGCAAAACAGGCCTTTGGCGGTCTCGGCCATAACATTGTAAACCCCGCTTTGCTTGGGCGTGCTTTTCTTGTTGCCAGCTTTCCCGTACTGATGACCGCAGGATGGATTGCTCCCATGGAGTGGAAAGATGGCCAGCGAATTGATGTACAGGCTTGTGGTGTACCTACCGCACAGCTCAGCGGGTCCGGTGAGCTTGACGCTCTCTCCGGCGCGACTCCACTGAATGTACTGAAACAAACATTCACCTGGGAAGGTGAGTCCGAAAGATCTGAAGAAGTCAGATCAATGCTTTTTTCCGAAGAGAGTCTGAAGAATCTTTTCATGGGTCGAATTGGAGGTTGTATTGGTGAAACCAGTACTATTATGCTGCTTCTTGGAGCAATATACCTGGTAATACGCGGTGTGATTGAACTACGACTTCCCCTGAGCTATCTGGGTTCTGTTGCTCTGTTTGGCTGGCTTTTTGGAGGCCCCGGCTGGTTTGACGGTAACCCGCTTTTCCATCTACTGGCCGGTGGAGTTATACTGGGTGGTTTTTTCATGGTTACCGATATGGTAACAACTCCTGTGACTAAAAAGGGAAGAATAATTTTTGGTATCGGGGCCGGTCTGCTCACCATGGTTATCCGAAGGTGGGGCGGTTATCCGGAAGGATGCAGCTACTCGATCCTTCTTATGAACCTTAGTACACCTCTTATTGACAGATACACCAGGCCTCTCAGTTTCGGGGAGGTTTCCAGCAATGGGTGAGATTATTAAAGTCGGACTTATGCTGATGCTGGTTGCCGTAATTGCGGCAGTTGCGCTTGGCTATGTAAACTCCATTACTTCGCCAATCATCGCAGAGCAGAAGGAACAGGCCAAGCTGGACGCAATGATCGATGTCGCGGGTTCACTTGCATCCGGAGAACTTAGCTTTGACAGCCTTTCAATACCTGAACTTGATAACCCGTACGCGGAAGTTGATGAGACCCTTGCAGTAGTTTCTGTAAATGACTCTGCGGGAATTGAGCTGGGCTATCTTTTTGTCGCTTACGGAAAGGGCTACTCCAGCACAGTACAGACCATGATTGCAGTTAACACATCAGGTACGGTGACTGGAAACACGGTTCTCTACCAGCAGGAAACCCCGGGACTCGGAGCCAATGTGTCCAACCCGGCCAGGTTTCTTTATCAGTTTGACGGGCTGAACGCTTCTTCACTCCTTCTGTCAAAAGATGGAGGAGATCTTGATGCCATTACCGGAAGCACTATCACCTCGCGAGCTGTTACCAACTCCGTAAGAGACGGGCTTGATGCCCTTTCTGCGGCTGGTATTATCCCGGTGTCAGGAGGTGCCCAATGAGCATCGCGCAGGATTTTTCCAGAGGAATAATGAAAGAGAATCCGGTGTTCAAACAGGCACTGGGTATGTGTCCTTTCCTCGCGGTGACAACCAGTGTGGAGAACGCACTGGGAATGGGAGCTGCCGCTACATTTGTGCTGGTCTTTTCAAATTTCCTTGTTTCGCTGTTCAGAAAGGCGATTCCCAGCAAGGTCAGAATTCCCAGCTATATCGTTATTATTGCAACCTTTGTAACGCTGGTTGACCTTCTTATGAATGCTTATCTGCCTGCTTTACACCAGAGTCTGGGTATTTTTATACCGTTGATTGTAGTGAACTGTATCATTCTTGGGAGAGCCGAGGGATTTGCCAACAAGAACAAGGTTCTTCCTTCAATACTTGATGGTATTGGAATGGGTCTGGGGTTCACCCTTGCAATGGTTATTATGGCCACATTCAGGGAGATTCTCGGCAACGGAAGCTGGCTTGGATTCAACCTTCTCGGAGAATCCTACCAGAACCAGCCTTTGCTTATTGCCATTCTAGCTCCCGGAGCATTCATACTCATGGCATTCATACTTGGTTTCTTCAACATTATGGAGAAGCGTAAAAGAGGAGGTGCCAAATGATGAATTCAATGCTTATGTCTATCGCAGTTGCTGTTCCCGAAGGTGGAGAACCATCATTCAGTATCGCGAAGATGATGGCAATAATAGTCAGTGCTATCTTTATCAATAACTATGTACTTTCGAGATTTCTGGGCATCTGTCCTTTTCTGGGAGTCTCAAAGCAATTGGACAGCGCCGTTGGAATGGGAGCGGCAGTTGTGTTTGTCATGGTTCTGGCCACGCTGGGTTCCTGGCTGGTTTATCACAATATACTGGTGCCGCACGGAATGGAGTATCTCCGAACCATATCCTTCATCATCATAATAGCAAGTCTGGTGCAGCTTGTGGAGATGATTCTCCAGAAGTTCAGTCCCGCTCTTTATGATGCTCTGGGTATTTTTCTGCCACTGATTACCACCAACTGTGCAATTCTCGGTGTTGCGGTGCTTAACATTGACGACAAACTCAGTCTGGGATACTCCCTCATCAATTCAATTGCTGCGGGCATAGGTTTTACACTGGCTCTTGTTCTGATGGCGGGTATCCGCGAAAGAATGGAAACAGCCAATGTTCCCCAGGCTCTCAAAGGGCTTCCTCTGGCCTTCCTTATTGCGGGAGCCATGTCCATTGCCTTTCTGGGCTTTGCCGGGCTGGGGGGGTAGGTAATGATAACATTAGCTGCACAGATTACGATGGTTCTTATAGCTCAGCAGCATGATTCTTCCTTACTGTCAGCGATTGCGGGACCGGTTTTAGTTATGGGTTCAATCGGTCTTCTTCTTGGCCTTGGCCTCGCTTTCGCCGCAAAAAAATTCGCGGTGCCGAAAGATCCAAGGGTTGAGGCAATCCTTGAGGTACTTCCCAGCGCAAACTGCGGCGGTTGTGGATATCCCGGTTGTGGAGCGTTTGCAATTGCCGTTGTTGAAGGAAAAACACCTGTAACCGGCTGTACTGCAGCGAGTTCTGCTGTAAACTCAGAAATCGCGAAAATTATGGGTACCGTAGCCGAGGAAAAGGAAAAAATGATTGCCACTGTTCTCTGCAATGGTGGCAAATCGACAGTAAATGCCTTTAATTACAATGGTCCTGCAAGTTGTGTTTCCGCCTCTATGATTATGGGCGGACAAAAGGCGTGTACATACGGCTGTCTGGGATTCGGAGACTGTATAGAGGCCTGTCCTTTTGATGCCATGGCGCTGGGTGATAATGGTATACCTTTGATAGACGGTGAGAAGTGTGTAGCCTGCGGAAAGTGTATTGAAGCCTGTCCCAAAGACATAATCGTTCTCTGGCCAGTGAGCCGCAAGGTTGTTGTGGCCTGTTCCAGCAGGGACAAAGGCGGGGTGGCCAGAAGGGCATGTTCCGTGGCGTGTATTGGATGCCGAAAATGTGAAAAGGTCTGTCCGGTTGATGCTGTTATCATGGATGGATTTCTCGCGAGAATCAATCCGGACAAATGCATTAACTGCGGACTCTGCGCATCGGAGTGTCCAACAGGGGCCATTATTGATGGTATTCCGGTACGCCCGAAGGCATTTATTGATACGACTTGTATCGGATGTACTCTCTGCACCAGAGTTTGTCCTACAGATGCTATTGAGGGTTCCCTGAAGGAAAAACACACTGTAATTGCCGACAAATGCATCGGCTGTGGTCAGTGTGTGGAAAAGTGTCCAAAGAAATCCATCAAAATGATGGGTGGAGTTCTTTCTCGGCAGTAAAGGTGCTTTTCTACAGAACCGGAAGGGGCCGCCGCGAAATCGGCGGCCCCTTTAAGATTTATTTGACTACGCAAAGTGATTGACTTTTAGTAAAAGAAGCAGGATAATTACTTTAAGAAGTTAGAGTTTTACTTTCCTTTAAGGAGATTTCACATGTCTGTTATTCTGGTAAGTCTTGTCAGTACGGTGTTCTATATTGGTAATCAGTGGATTTCGGTGGGTGTTACCGATGATACTCAAACAGTTCGTGCCGGTTCGGTTTCTTATCTTTACGATCATTGGAGCGGAACACAACTGGCCGGTCAGGGGCAGTTTTCCGGAATAAACTCCGACACATGGATACCTGCCGATGGAGATATTACCGTGCTTAATGATACCACTCTGACATTTCACACGGATCACTTTACAGATGGCACAAGTTCTTTTCCTCTTGATCTGACAGTAACTTATCTGGTTGTAAATCGTGGTCTGGAGATAAACTACAGATTTGAGTACCTGGAAGACTGCGAATTCTGGGACCCATTGGATATTGATTTTTACATTGCAGACTGGGATAACATTGAGATATCAAATCAGACTGCCACCGATGAGGAATTTCTTCTGGACGGCAGTACCGGTTACCAGCATTTTTCCGGTGATCAGATGTTCAGGTTTACGGGCGGAATCAATCCAGCTGCTCTCTTTGTGCTGCCGAATACATCAAAGGGCATTGTGGTAGTGAACGATGACGGAATTAACCCGTACATGTCTGTAAAAGTTCTGGATACAGAGGAACCCAGATGGAATTGTGTTGGCCCGGTTCTTCATTCTGTTGTAGCGGCCGGCGAAGTTGATGAATACTTCATCCGTTTTTCCATGGACGAGTTTTTCGCTCCTGTTTTCATAGGAGGACACCCCGACGGGGCTGAATGTTCTGCTGCGTGGATGCTGGACGAACTCACATTTGTACATCCCGGTCAGGGAGAGATATGGGGAATTTCAGAGACATCCGAAGGAGATGAAGCTGTAAGCGCGGGATTGATAAGTCTTCTGGATGCTCACGAGACTATGAAAATGAACTGGCTGCTTCTTCCGGATGGAATTCTCACACAAAATCAAGATTCCGTATGGTTTGAGCCAGGATTTGAAGACAGCTGGTCGCACTGGCATGGAAGCTGGCGTTTCTGCACAGAAGCCACTCCCGAGTATCTTCAGTGGTTGGTGGATATTCAGGATAATGTTTATCCCTGGGCAGACAGGGTGAGAATGGGAAGCCACGGCTATCATCACACACCCAATGCAGATTCAGCGTTCAATGAGCTTCATGAGTTTATTACATACGAGCCACTGGAACATCAGGAAAGATTCAGAATGTTTTTCCAGGACCTGGATGACTGCGGTCTTGATACCAATATGGTTAAGGTTATCCGGTATTCAGGCCACAGAACATCGTTGAGTGGTCTTCAAGCCATAATAGACCATGGCTTTACTTTCTACTGCAACAGCTGGCGCCTTACAGACTGGTATGCCGGGAAGCAGTTCAGAAACCAGTGGATCACCAGATACCAGACTCCAAACGGCAGAATATGGGGGTCAAATACTGTGTGGTGGGGAGATTATCAGATGCTGTATCCCACAGAGTGGCTGTCTGAGGTGATGGAGAAGGGCAAATTCGGCTTGCTGGGCTGCCATCCCATCAGTATGCTGGGTGCGGTTGGAGGGGCGTGGATGCCCGAAGCTTATGCCAGAATTGACAGTATTCTAACATCTCTCGAAACAGATTACGATAATTTTCTGTGGTTGTTTCCCGTGGAGTACGGCGAATATCTTGAAGCCTGCTTTAACATCAGTGTTAACTCCATACGCGGCGAAGGGGCTATGCTTGAATTAACCATGACAGGAAGTATTCCAGTTGGGCTTACCGTCTGCGCGGCACTGGACCCCGCTGATCAGGTGTTGTCAGTTGAACTGGATGGAACGGCTGTACCCTGGGAACTCCGCAGCAACGGAAGGCTGTTTGCCGTACTGCCTGAAGCCGGTTATGGAGATCATATCGTTTCAGTCGCAATTATCCCCATGGGTACAGAGAGAGAGAATTACGCAGGAAGCATTGAGGGAAGTCTTGCTGTCAGTGTACAGAACCCATGCGGGGGTGAGTTCTTCAGTGTGAATGTTCAGGGAATTATGTCGGATGAGACATTTGATCTTCAAGTACTGGATCTTACAGGAAGAGTGGTTGCGTCGCAGCGCGAGATATACAGTGGATCTGTTTATACTGTCCATGTATCCAACCCTGTGCCGCCCGGTGTTTATTTTGTAACTGCAAAAGCGGGAGATACAATGGCCTCTGTACGAACGGTGGTTACATCAAGATAGACTTGCTCACGGTCTCCGAATTTTCTATTCTTCGTTGTTGTAATTTTGCGGTGAACTCTAGAGATTGGGAGACAGCATGGGAGTGGAGTCATTAAGAAATCTGCCCGCAGTTCATGAAATTATCCCCGCAATATCGGGAAAGCTGTCCGAATTGACACCATCGGAAATTAAAGAGGCTGCCCGTATGGGAATACTCTGGGCCAGGCAGTGCGTTATGGATGGAGGCGAACTTCCATCTACTGATTCTGTTCTGGAAAAGTGTATTCACCTTGGTAAAGTACTCAAAAGGCCAGCCATGGAGAGGGTGATCAATGCCACCGGAGTGGTGCTTCATACCGCTATCGGAAGGGCCAGTCTTCCCCCGGCCGCGGTGGAAGCTGTCAGTAGAGTCGCCAGTGGGTATTCGGTGCTTCAGTGGAATCGGGAAACCGGAAAAAGGGGCAATCGGGACGAGCACATTGAGTCACTGATAACCGAGCTTACCGGGGCGGAGGATGCGACTCTGGCCAACAACAACGCCGGCGCTACTCTTCTTGTGCTTTCAGCTATGGCCACAGGGAAGGAAGTTATTGTTTCCAGGGGTCAACTGGTGGAAATTGGCGGCGCGTTTCGTATTCCAGATGTAATGAAGCAGAGCGGCTGTATCATGGTTGAGGTTGGTTGCACCAATCGAACCCATCTCCGTGATTATGAGAATGCCATAACTGACCGGACCGCGGCAATACTTCGAGTGCATCCATCCAACTATCTGATCAAAGGTTTTACCAGTGAGGTATCTCTGGAGGATCTTGTTGCGCTGGGTCGCGAAAGGGGTATTCCGGTTATTGATGATCTTGGTGCCGGAAGTTTGATTCCGCTCAGCAGATTTGGAATACCATCGGAACCCACAATCGTTCACAGCATAGAAGCCGGTGCCGATGTTGTAACATGCTCTGGAGACAAGCTGATCGGTGGACCTCAGGCAGGAGTTATTCTTGGCAAAAAAGAATTTCTTGCCAGAATAAAGAAACATCCACTTGCCAGAGCACTTCGGGTGGGCAAACTTACCATTGCCGCGATTGAGGCATCTCTTAGAGTGTTTCTGGAAGATGATGAGTACATAGCGGCGAATCACCCTGTTTACCATTCCTTTTCACGGAAACCGGAAGAGCTGATGGAAAGAGCTGAAGCAGTTACAGCATCAATTGTACTTCCGGCAAACTGTCTGATGACAGTTGAAGCAATGAGCAGCTATGTTGGCAGCGGCAGTCTTCCGGACTATGCTATTCCTTCAGCCGGAATTTCTCTTTCATGTCCTGATCCGGAAGCTCTGCTGAAATTACTCCGTCTTTCAAGTCCTGCTGTTGCAGCCAGACTGGAAGAGGGAGCCGCCAAATTTGATCTCAGAGCTGTTGCCGAAGCCGAAGATACCGAGCTTGCCGCACTTATCGAGGGAAGTCTGGCTGAACTATGGGCGTAATTATTGGAACTGCCGGTCACATTGATCATGGAAAAAGCAGCCTCATGCTGGCTCTGACTGGTGTGGATCCCGATAGATTAAAGGAAGAGAAGGCCAGGGGAATTACCATTGAGCTTGGTTATGTTTTTCTTGAAAAAATAAATGGAGAGTCTGTCTCTTTCATCGATGTTCCCGGTCACGAGAA
>JAUVJW010000132.1 GCA_030596465.1 Candidatus Fermentibacteraceae bacterium
AGCAGGGCGACAGCACTGGTCCCCGCTCCATTTTTTTGGCACAAAAAAATGGAGCGGGAAACGAGACTCGAACTCGCGACAGCTACCTTGGCAAGGTAGGGCTCTACCAACTGAGCTATTCCCGCTCTACTATTGCGTGCGCCGTATATGCTCAATCCGATAGAAAGTGTCAAGGGCAATTTGAAAATCCTGCATCTTAAACGAAAACATTAACATACCTCTACTTATATCCCAATTCCGCAATAATGATTCTCTTGTATTTCAGGATGAAATCTGTTATTTATCACTATTGTCAATCCACGCTTGCTTTAACTATTGTTATTAAAGGAGTTTATTATCAAGAGTAAGGCCGTAAAGAGACTCCTTGGAAGAGTTTCGGTATTCAGTTCTCAAGGTAAATGGGAAAAGGCTGAAGAAATTCTTGATAAACTTATTGTAGCCAAGCCCTGGAGCAAAGAACTACTCCTCCAAAAGGCCCATTTAAGAAAGAAGATGTGGATAGCCTCTGGTTGCGGAAATCACGAAATACTTGCGGACGCCCTTCGTCTTTTCTCCAAATGCCATCTTCTTACCGGCTCTGTTGAAGCTGGGATTAACTCCGCTACTTTGCTACTCTTAAGCGGAAGAGAGAAAGAAGCATACAAAAGAGCCGAAGACACAGCACGTCATTGCAGACAACTGATAATCGAAAATGATATAAAACATCAGGGAAGCTACGCTGTGACCATTGCGGAAGGTAACCTGCTGCGAGGCAGACTGGAAGCCGCAGAATCATGGTACAAAACTGCTATGTCCAAAAACAACCGTGTACCAGACCAGGCTATAGACAACATGAATCTACTACTGGATCATCTCGTTCCAGAACCGGAAATGGTAATCAGGCTGAAAGAGGCTGTGGGAGCATGATTTACCGCTGAACACTCCAGGCATCGGGATATCCGCTTGATCTCAGTTGAACTCTCAATCCATCGCTATCCGATGAGGTCGCAAAGGAACCAACCCTGACCTTGTAGTAACTGCCAATATGATCCACAAATACCGGATAACCGGTTTGAGCAGCTATACTGTCGCGAAGGGTAAGTGCAGCATCCATTGAACCGCAGGCAGCCACCTGAATACTCCACGGACCGTTCAAGTCATCGGGTTCCTCTATTTCTGTGTCTCCTTCCGCTGGAAATCTTATGGTAGCCACTGGACCAAATCCGGCAAAAGGATCTCCGGAATATCCCGGAGGGTCAGCATAAGGGTCAATGAATTCATCATTACTGTCATCTGAGGATGTGGTGGTTCCGCATCCGAATAACAAAACAACAGACGAAAAGAGAAGAAGGTATTTCATTTCTTTCCCTCCTCTGCCCTGATGAATACATCAAGCAGGGGCAGCATTAATTCATGGTGGCCTGTAACCTCAACTGTCTGGCCACCCAGAGCGTTCACAGGACGCCTTACAACATTCAAAGTGGATCTGTACTGTCTGATCATATCAAAATCAGCTGTAGTAATATTCTCTACAGGAAAGCCAAGATTCCTTACAGAAGAAAGAGCTTTCAGGAAAACCTCCGGCATAACAACCGCACTTCCAGCATTAAGAACAACACCGTTAGCCAGATTGCCAACGACTTCCGCAAATGAGATGAAGTCTTTTTCGGCTTCCCGCCCAAGTGCTGACCAGTCAACATGGTGAACCGGATGAACTATATCAGAACCAAGACAGGGATGAACAGTCACAGTGTTGCCGTTCTGTACAGCCGTTGCCATCGGGCTGATCACGACATTTCCACCATTCTCGATTATTTCCAGACCAATACCGCGCCCTATACCTTGTCGATGGTCAAGAGCCTTGCCATAATGAATCGCAGTCTCCTCCCACATGCCGAAAGAGCCGTCTTTAATCCCGGCCTGCACATCCTCTGAAGTCGCCCCATACAATGCCATTTCAAGATCATGAATTGATCCTGCGCCATTGGTGGCCAGTGCAGTAAATACTCCGTCTTTCAACCACCGGACAATGAGAGGACCAAGGCCGCACTTAATTACATGTCCTCCGTACATCAGCAGACGGGCTCCCCCTGCCTCTCTTGCTTTAACCAGGGCATGTGCAAGCTTTCGCATTTCCTGTACTGCAAGAATATCAGGCAAAGAACGGACAAATTCATTTACAGGTGTATCTGCATCCCACTCACCGGCAAGTAGATCTCTGGTAACTTTGGATGTTCTTCCAGAGAGACTTTTCAGCTTCAGTTCTTTTCTATCAAATATCATGGGGATATCTCACCTCCGTAAGTGTCAGGCCACAAGCCGGTAATGAAGGACCGGCAAGTCTTTTATCAGCAGTATCGAGTATGACTTTTACTGTTTCCGGAGAGACTCTTCCGGTTCCAATTCTGAAAATAGTACCGGACCAGATTCTAACCACACCCCTCAGAAACCTGTTGGCAGTAATGGTCAGTGTCCAGCCCCTGCTGTTTTCCACAACAGATGTTGATAAAACACTCATATCCCAGGTAGAGTTTCCCCCTCCTTCTCTGGCAAATCCCCGCCAGTTTGAATGACCCAGTGACAATTCAGCGGCGGTTCTCATGGCATCCGTATTGAGGTTAATTACCCCTGGCTGGTATTCGTATCTGCTCTTCAAAGGGTGTTTGCCGGTTCCAATGTGATACTCATAACTCCTTGAAACAGCGTGGAATCTGGCATGAAATTCGTTAACCACCCGCTCAAAAGAGAGACAGGAAATATCCCGGGGCAATATTGTGTTAAGTCCGTTTTCTATACGATCAAGTTCGTCGGGGTTAATATCAAAGTGAGCCGGCATAAATGCGGCGTGTACACCTGCATCAGTTCTACCGGCACCAGTAACCGCGATATGTCTGCCGCACATTCGTTCAAGGGCCTTCTCAATCTCTCCCTGCACTGTGTTATCCCTTGGCTGTATCTGCCAGCCGGAATAGTCTGTTCCGTCAAACTCGAACAGTACAAGCAATCTCATCGTGCCACACCATCAGCAATTCCGGAAATGGAAACAAGCAGAAATACCCAGGATACTACTGCTATTAAAACAGGTAATACACCGGAAGGTTGCCACTCTTGAACAACGGGATTTGCTTCAGATACAGATTCGCCGGCAGTCTGTAGAATTCTGGAAAAAAGCGGAAGTTCGGAATTCTCCACCCAGAGTTGTCTGGCGTTAGATGCGGTACTTCCCGCCATGAGCATCAACTCCGAAAGTTTTCCCGCAAAAGGAAATGGTCTTATTGATCGAAGAACCCCCGCGACACCGGCAGTACCCAGCTCTGAAGCAAAATAGGTACCGGGAGCCAGAGCACAAATCCACCGGAGAGACCTTAAAGCGCTTTGATTATTCCCAATATGGTAAGCCCATACAAGCAAAACAACTGGAGGAAATGAAAGGAAGAGAAGTCTTCGACAGTACTTCCACTTTCTCCCGGCAACAGCAGCAACTGGAAAAAGAATAAAAAAATAGAGAAAATCACTGGTGCAGACCATTGCCGAAACAGGAACAGTCAACAAAGCTGAGAAAAGCATATACTCAGCAGTCATCACTATTTACCGGCGGAAACAGAGTCGAGTTTCTTCTGAACCAGACGGAATTCTATTGGGGGTGCGGAATGAAATTCAAGTTCCTCACCGGTAATGGGATGGATAAATCCAAGGGTCTCGGCGTGAAGCATCTGATGGCTGGCAAGCCTGATAGCGTCCGCTGCCAGCTCCCGGTTTTCCCTTGTGGATGGAACACCTCTGGGGGACATTCCACCATACTTGATATCTGAGATAATGGGGCAATTTTTCATAACAGACATATGTACTCTTATCTGGTGGGTTCTACCTGTCTCAAGTCTGCATTCAATCAGGCTGGCAATAGAGTACTTTCTTAAAATTCTGTAATTTGTAACTGCCCTTCTGCCGCTTTCAATCACAGTCATCTTCTGCCGGTTATGTGGATCTCTTCCAATAGGCCCATCAATTCTTCCATGTGAAGGCGTTGGAAATCCCCAGCACAGGGCAACATATTTTCTCTTTACCGTTCTTGCAGCCAACTGCGCGGAAAGATGTCTGTGCGTTTCATCATCCTTTGCAACCATCATCAGACCTGTGGTATCCTTGTCGAGTCTGTGAACAATACCTGGCCTCAGGTCCCCGGATATGCCTGAGAGTGTATCACGGCAGTGATAAAGCAACGCATTAACAAGTGTTCCATTCCTTGTGCTGGGCGTGGGATGAACAACAAGCCCTGCATGCTTGTCAACAACAATCAGATGCGCGTCTTCATAGACGATATCAATAGGAATATTCTCTGCGATAAGATCAATTGGCTCAGGATCCGGGATGTTAACAACAACAACCTGCTCGCTGTGCAAATGGGTTGACGGTTTGACCGGTGTCTCTCCGTCAACCCTGACATGACCATTCCTGATCAGTGTACTGATATAGCTTCTGCTAAGACCAATATCGTCCTGAAGAGCAAGAAAGCTGTCCAGCCTGAGACCGGAATCATCTTCCTCAATTCTATACTCAGGAGTACTCAAATATTTTAGCTCTCTCTGTGAATCAGGTGATAGCCAAACTGGGTCTCAACGATTCCAGAAGCTCCACCAACAGGCAGGCTGAATGCGGCCTCTTCAAAAGCGGGAACCATCGCGCCGCGGCCAAATTCACCAAGCATTCCACCATCAACACTGGAAGGGCAATCGGAGAAATCAACTGCTGCCTGAGTAAAATCAAGCTCTCCAGACTGAATTTTTCTGTCAATATCTTCAATAAGAGCAAGAGCATCATCCTGTGTGCGGTTGAAAGGACCCTCCACGGCACAACCATCGTAACAGATCAGTATGTGTCTTGCTGTAACTGATGTGAGAGGTCCTTCTTCCACCTGAATATCCTCCACTGGTTCTGTCTCTGTGGTTTCTACTGTTTCTGTTTCAATGTCTGCATCCGCAGCAGGTTCTTCCTGGCCACATGCAAAAATAAGAAGCATGGCGGGTATGAGATACAAAAGTTTCTTCACGATTTCTCCTTGTTTGAGGAATAGGGTTTCAGCGGTGGAATATAGCCTCTTTTTAAAGAGTTGACACAGATAGAGGTCGCAACCGATAGTATGAGTGTGTATTGAAATCCTTATTGTATTGTTTTACATAAGAAATAACAAGAAAGGGGTTCCACATTGGACCGAACTTCCTACTTCAGTGACCGCGCGAATGGAATGCAGCGCTCAGTAATTCGAGAGCTTCTCAAACTGACAAACAATCCCGAAATTATCTCTTTCGCGGGAGGTCTTCCTGCTTCTCAAACATTCCCTGTTGAATATGTAAAAAGAGCAACGGCGAAAGTTCTGGAAGAAGAACATGAAAAAGCTCTTCAGTACGGTGCCACAGAGGGTGATCCCAGACTACGCGGAAAACTGGCTGAAATCATGCGGAAGGATGGTATTGATGCCGATCCCAATCGCGTTCTGGTAACCACCGCAAGTCAGCAGGGTCTTGAGATTATGGCAAAGGTCTTTTTCAATCCGGGAGATACATGCATTGTTGGTCTCCCCACCTACCTTGGAGGGCTTCAATCCATAAAGAGCTATGGTGGAGTACCGATTGGAGTTGAGCTTGATGAACACGGTATGATTCCGGAAAAGCTCGTTGAGATGCTTGATAAACTTGAGGCAGAAGGCAGAAGACCGAGGTTGATATACATAATCCCCGATTTTCAGAACCCGGCAGGCGTAACAATTCCACTTGAGCGCAGAAAAGAAATTGTAAAGATTGCCCGTGATCGAGCCTACATCATTGTAGAAGATACTCCCTACCGTCAGATCAGGTTCGAGGGTGAGCATCAGCCGACATTCCAGAGTCTGGCCCCGGAAAGGGTTTTAAGCCTCTACACATTCTCCAAGATCATGCTTCCCGGTTTCCGTCTTGGCTGGG
>JAUVJW010000068.1 GCA_030596465.1 Candidatus Fermentibacteraceae bacterium
GCTCGCCGCAGTTGTGCGTCTTTGAAACTGATAATCCAACCACGCCGATCAGTTCACCGCTCTTCAGAGTTATCGCAAGCTCCAGGCCTTTTCCCTGATAGAATTTCAAAGGGTGGCTGGATATCCACTCTACAGCGTTTTTCTCCAGATAAGGATGAGGCATACCCATGGTGTTTCTGTAAACTTCCTCTGAGCCGGCGTTTTCTTTTACAAAAGTGGAATCTTCCACACTGAAGGGTCTAAGCAGAAGCCGTTCTGTCTCTATTACAGGGGGGTGTTTCATATTATCCTTTCGCTGATTCAGACTTAAATAGCGAGATGTCTCCGGTTAGTCAGCTTCAGTCAGAAACAATTCTGGAGAAACTCATTCAGTTTGCGCATGGCGCGGGCGCGATGGGAAACACGGTTCTTTTCCTCTGTGGTACATTCGGCAAAGGTTTTGTTCAGTTCCGTGGAAAAGAAAACGGGGTCGTAGCCGAAGCCTTCGCTACCTGAATGGTCTTCCGTTATTTGACCTTCTACTGAGCCATGAAAAACATGCTCTTCCCCCTCAGGTGTAACCAATGCAATTACGGTATGGAAAGAAGCTCTTCTGTTTCCGTTCAACTCACCTTTGAGTGCATTCAGAAGCTTTGCAGTGTTATCACTGTAGCTGCAGTTCTCTCCGGCGTACCTGGCGGTGTAAACGCCTGGAGCGTCACCAAGCGCCCAGACAAAAAGCCCTGTATCATCAGCAATGGCTGTTCTTTGCGTGGCCTCCGCGGCGGCTCTTGCTTTAAGAAGAGCATTCGCTTCAAGTGTAAGACCTGTTTCCTCAACATCCCAGCCGGGAATGATCTCACCTATTGCCACTATCTTACCATGACTGATGAGTTTTTTAAGCTCCTTCAGCTTGTCTTTGTTGGCGGAGGCGAGAACCATTTCTGTCATAATTCTCCGGTGACTGCTTTCTGGGCAGGAATTACTATCTCCTGTATTGCCTCAATAGCACTTGCGGTCATGCTGAATACTGTATCATGAGCAACAGGGCTTTCCTCAGCGGAGGCTTGTATTTCTATAAGCATTCCGTCTTCACCGGCAACCACATTCATATCCACGTCTGCCCTGCTGTCCTCTTCATAGCAGAGGTCAAGAAGTGGTACGCCCTTTACCACGCCAAGGCTGAGAGCACCGATATACTGCTTCCATGGATCCTTCTCCAGTTTGCCCCTGGATAAAAGTCGAAGAATGGCCAGGCGAAGAGCAACAACGCCTCCCGTAATGCTTGCCACCCTGGTACCACCATCAGCTACAAGTACATCACAGTCAACAGTAATGGTTTTGTCAGGCATGTCCGCGGTATTCACACACTGCCTGAGAGAGCGGCCTATGAGTCTCTGTATTTCCTGACTGCGCCCCTTGATACCGTTACCGGTTCGGTCTCTGCGGATTCTGCGGTCTCCACTTCCTGGAAGCATATCATACTCAGCAGTAACCCAGCCTTTACCCTTGCCTCTAAGGAATATGGGAACTTTATACTCTACAATTGCTGAACAAAGAACCCTGTTCTCTCCCCAGGAAACAAGAACACTGCCCTGAGGACCGGGCTGATAACCCGTTTCGAGAGAGATGTCTCTTAAGTGATCCCAGAGTCTGCCATCAATTCTTTCTGTTTCAGTCATTCTGTTACCAATCCTGTTTTTTTAGTTGTATTTTTTACCTGCTTGATGGCACACCTCTCACAGGAATACCTTCCTCAAACCCCTCAAGAATCTCTCCGGCAACAAACGGGTAAAGTACTGTGTATGAGATAAATCTGCTTTCAATAGTCCTGACAATCCCCTGCCAGTCTCCGGATCGGGGCAGATCAACAAAACATGTGTCACCGCTCGCGAAGACCCATACTCTTTCAATTTCAACAGGGCTGAATCCACTGTGATCCGCCCACATTTCAATAAGAAGCTGAAGCTATGTATTCCTGTAAGCAGGATCCGGCGATTCCTGGAGTGAATCCAGTATCGCGTCCGATTCCGCAGTTACATAAAGGGAACATGGTGTGGTTTTCCAGTCTGGAGCCCACACTGATGAACCAATTTCCATTGCCGGAACCGGGTCGAAATCAGGCATTATCACCGCTGCCATGTTTTCTTCTGTAAGGGTGGTGTCAGAAAGCTGGGGTTCCTCATCAGACTCAAGGCCCATTTTTTTGTTTACCATGTCCATGGCCATTTTTGCAAAAAAGCCCATGAAAACCGCTATTACAGCAACAATTACGAATGACCTGACTATCTTTGATGAAGTCGGTCCTGTGGATTTCTTCTTTTTCGCAGGCAATCAACCCTCCCTTTCGGCATATTCAACTATGGACTCAACAATAGCTTGTGCGGCTCTGAAACGGAAGTCCAGTGATTTGAGCCCCTGTTCTTCCTCAGGATTGGAAATAAAACCAACCTCCACCAGTACCGCCGGCATATACGCGCCTCGAAGAACATAAAAGTTAGCCCGTTTCACTCCCCTGTCTCTCCTTACGGGAAAAGCAGTGCTGAAACTGCTCTGTATGGCTCCGGCGAGATGGCTTGATTGATTCTGAAACATGGATTGTGCCATATCAACCAGCAGAAACGACAGAGGATCATCAGGAATCGAGGAAACCTCATCCAGCTCAAGAACGTTGTTCTCCAGCATCTGAACCGTTCTGGCGTCATTTGTTATTGCCCGAGAGAGGAAATATGTCTCAAAACCGTTAGCGGAACGGTTTTCCGCGGCATTACAGTGTATACTCACAAAAAGATCAGCTCTGTTTCTGTTTGCCATACGAGTTCTGGCACCAAGAGAAACATACTCATCGACAGTTCTTGTAAGAACAATTCTCAACTCCGGTAATCTTATTCGCAGAAGATCCCTGACCATCAGGGATATCTCCAGGGTTCGATCTTTTTCCCTGCTGCCGGATGCTCCCACAGCGCCGGGGTCTCTTCCACCATGACCCGGATCTATCACGATACAGTCGAAATCAACCAGCCATGGAGATCCCTCCCCCCGTTCAAGAGCGGCAAACACAAGAGAATCGGACCACAAAGTTGTATCAGGAGGCACTGGTGGAGCCTGCCATGCTACGGGAGGAAGAAGTATTTCCTCCTCTGCCCTGGCAAACACAATCATTGACATAGAGTCACCGCTTAAAGCCCAGTCCGCTGAAACAATGAGCAGGTCGAATTCTACGGTAAAACCGGAAGAATCCGCTGAAAGCCTGTCTACCCAGATGGGAAGTGATGTGGTTTCAAACCACTGAACAGGTTCATTGAAATCTATTCTGACAGTATTTCCAGATGCCTGAACAATGGGATTAAGAGCCTGCTGCCCGATGATTTCAACAACAACACCATCGTAACGAGGAAACAGATTAAGAGTAACCGCAGCGGAGATCGAAAGAAGCAGAAGTTCGTTCATTGCTCTCTCAGGGAATGTTTCATGGCCGCATCCATTCTTCTTTTGTTATCTCTCTCCGCGATATCTGACCTCTTATCATATTTTGTTTTGCCTTTGCACAGGCCTATCTGAATCTTTGCACGACCACCTTCGGAAATGTGAACATCAAGTGCAACCAGTGTTATACCCTTCTCTTCAACTTTTCTTCTTATTTTTTTGAGTTCTTTGAAATGAGCAAGAAGTTTCCTTTTGCGGTCCGGCTCATGGTTATCCCGGGCTTCAGGATATTCAGCAATATGCATTCCGTGTACCCAGAGTTCAAGATTATCGTCAAACTGAGCATAAGCCCCAACAAGACTGACTTTCCCCGCTCTGATTGATTTGATTTCACTACCCGCGAGAACAAGCCCCATCTCTATGGATTCCATTATGTGGTAATCGTGTCTGGCCCGTCTGTTTCGCGCAATTGTTCGTGCTTTTTCAGTCATTTCAGCCCCTTCTATCCGGGGAATATACCAGGGGGGATTGACTTTCGCACGGGTTTTAGCATAATTGCGCCTGTGATAAATGAGGCCGTGGTGGCGGAATTGGCAGACGCGCTAGGTTCAGGACCTAGTGAGGGCAACCTTGTGGGGGTTCAAGTCCCCCCCACGGTACCAGAGGGCTGTAACTGAAGTTGCAGCCCTTTCTCTATCATATAACCGGAAGCAATCCTTCCGATTGAAGATACTTGACTGTGGGATTGTTCCTGTCCCTGTCTGAACGCACCGGATCAGACACATCCCACTGAATATTCAAGTCAGGATCATTCCATGCCACACCCTGTTCGTCTCCACCATCATAGTACCTGTTCACCGCATAAATCAGACTGACATCATCCAGTGCAAGAAAACCGTGAGCAACTCCCGGAGGAATAAGAAGACAGATGGAATCACTGCTGCTCAGGGTAATTAACTGAGTCTTCAGAAAAGTTGGTGAATCAGTTCTAAGGTCGGCAAGAGCAGTCTGAAGAGTACCGGAGACAGGAATCCACCAGTCACTCTGCCTGTGATGAAAATGGAGCCCTCTCATCGAGCCTTTTACTGATCGGGAAAGATTAAGCTGAATTTCATCTCCATAGAGAACACCCCGGGGCCATTCTGAACGAAAAACTTCGGTGAAGCTTCCCCTGTTGTCCGGAAATGTTCTGCATTGTCTGAATTCAACACCATGGATTTTTCCGGTAAATTGAGCAATATTGGATGGCATAGGATCCTTTCCAGAGTTTCGGTTACTGTGCGATTATACAAAAGGAATTACAGATGAAAAAGGAAGAAAGAGCAGGCATTATCATCAGAGAGCTGGAAAAGCTCTATCCACATGCGGAATGCATGTTGAAGTATTCCGGAATACCGGAAAGACTTGTTGTGGCCACTATCCTCTCCGCGCAGACTACTGACACGGCAGTAAACAAAGTCACACCAGCCCTGTGGAAGAGGTATCCGACGATTCTTGATCTGTCGCTGGCAGATCGGTCTCAGGTGGAGAAAATACTAAAAACTATTGGCCTTTTCAGAAATAAGACAGGATTCATAATCAAAGCCGCTGGATTCATGGCGGAAAACGGGCTTCCCGATACAATCAGTGAACTTGTAAAAATACCCGGTGTAGGCAGAAAAACCGCAAATGTAATTATGGGCGAAATATTCGGAAAACCGGCAATCACTGTCGATACACATGTCAAGCGCCTTTCCGGAAGACTGGGTTTATCGACTAATGCTGATCCTGAAAAAATAGAACAGGATTTGAAAAGAATCATACCTGAGGTGGAACAGACGTTATTCTGTCACAGACTCATAACACACGGCAGACAGGTATGCAAAGCCCGAAAACCTCTCTGCCGCATCTGTTCGCTCAAAAGCATCTGCCCTGATTTTGAAAGAGGGAGCCCGTAAAACGGACTCCCCCGAATCGAACGGGAACAAATCAGTCCATGTCGGAAAGTTCTACATTCCAGTAGAAACCATCTTCGCCTACCCATACTTCCCAGAGGGTGTATGTGTCGTCATCCTCGTCAACACACTTGAAATCGTAGTAGTCTCCGGCAGGAACATAAAATGTAAAAGATTCACCGGGATCAAGAAGCTCTGAGCCTAATCGATCTTCGCCCCATGGCGAATCGCTGGGATCACCATAGACATACCAGATTGTCCAACTGCCAAGTTCGTTATCAATTGTTATTGGAGCTGACCCACCGCTGATTGGGTAGCTGGAAGAACCGCTTCCCCAGTTCTGCTCACCAAGATTACCGAGATCAACATACATATCGACTGTACCGCTGATGTTAACATTCCAGAAGATATACTCGTCGCCGTCCTCGTCTTCGATCATCACATCGTATGTACCGTTGTTCAGCCGGAATGACCGCGTTTCACCGGGACTTATGGTCTCGCTTGACCCCAGCCTGTCATCACCCCAGGAATCAGTTGATGAAAGGGAAATTTTTACATAGTAAAACTCGTAACTTCCAGTGTCGTTGGTAATCTCAAGACGTCCCGCAAAAGATGCAGCAACACAGACGAGCATAAGGATAAACAGCGTTTTTCTCAAAGCATTCCTCCCTGTTTCCCGGCAATTTCCTGCCGACCCTGCGATCGAATAGAATACCCGACCATTTATCAGATAATCCTTCAACCGAACACTGATGTCAATACCTTGCGACAGAACTACACCAGACAATTGCCTGTTATTCCGTAGTATATTAGCTTTTCTACAAGCAGCGAAAGAGGAAAACGATGAAAGTTCTCTATACTTCAACTGATACAGGTGTTGACAATGCAGTAGGAAGGCTTCTGGACAACTTCCGGTGGCGTGAGCTTCTTCCGGAGGGCGAGGATTTACTAATCAAGGTGAATCTTACATGGGACTATCTCCGGCCGGGAGTAAACACCTCACCATGGGTCGTTGAGGCCCTCTGCAAACGGTTGAAAGAGCACACTGGACAAATCTACCTGGGTGAGTCAAGTCAGGTGCTGGTAAATGCTTCAAAAGCACTGCGGGTTCAGCGAATGGACGCGGTTGTTGAAAGACAGGGACTCGTATGGCACAACTTCAGCGACAATCCATGGAAAAAAGTTACTGTTGACGGACTTACCTTTGGCATTCCCGAGATCTGCACGAAAATGGCTGTTATTTCTGTACCGGTGGTAAAAACTCACTACCGCTCGGTAATATCGGTGGCAATGAAACACCTTTACGGTTGCCTTAACGACGGCAGACACAACTACCACCACAAGCTTACAGACTATATTGTGGCTGTTAATAAAGCAATTCCTGTGAAATTTATTCTTGCGGATGGTACTGTAAGTCTGGAGGGCTCCGGGCCCAAACCCGGAATTCCAAAACAGACAGATTTTCTTGCGCTGTCAACAGATCCGGTTGCTCTTGATTTTTCTGTCGCCGGAGTAATGGGTATCGACCCCGGAACAATAGAGAGTATACAAAAGGGCAACGGACAAGTTGGTTCCTGCAATGATGTGGAAAATGTATGTATCTCACCGCTCGAGAAGGTTCCTTCTTTTATCTTCAAACCGGCGGAACCCAACTTTGTTGCAAAAGTAGAGAAAAAAATCCGGGGAAAGAAAAAACCTCAGGAATCGCCAAAAGACGGTCCCTTTATTGGTATAATGAAAGCCGGTGCAAAACGCTGGTATAACCTGTCTTACTCCATCTTTGGTCAAAAAAGAGAAGCTGAAGAATGGAAAAAGAGTCTTCCCTACGGCCCTCAGTGGCTTGGTGAACCGGAGGAAAAATGAATTTTGCCGGACAGGCGAAAATGGGCATCGGCGCTCTCAGATGCCGACTTGGCGCAAAGATTCCGCTTAATGTAATGGTCTCCGTTACAGACCGATGTCCAAGCAGATGCTCTTACTGTCAGATTCCTTCGAGGTGCAGACCGGATCTCTCCACTGAACAGTGGAAAAGTATTTTCCGGCAGATGGCGGAAGCAGGTACAATGCGTATCGGGGTATGGGGCGGCGAGCCCCTCGCAAGAGCGGATATCGTTGAGTTGTGCGCTTACGCCAGAGGACTTGGAATGTATGTCAGCCTGGACTCCAATGGATATTTTGTACCCTCCAGACCTGAAATACTTGACAACATAGATCATCTTGTCCTCTCTTACGACGGACCGAAAGAAGCCCACGACAGTAACCGTGAGGAGGGCAGCTGGGAAAAAGTCACAGCAGCCTTTGAAGCAGCTTCAGGAAAGGTAAGACTCTGGTCAATAAGCGTTCTCACCAAAAACAACATTCATCTTCTTGATGAAATAATGGATGCCGCGGAAAAATACGGTTTTATGGCTTCCTTCCAGACTCTCCACCACAACGATACACTGGGTGGAAATACTTCCAGGATGATGCCCTCGGCGGAAGAGTATTCAATAGCTTTCAAAAAACTCCTTACCATGAAAAAAGCCGGGGCACCCATTATTCTCAGCAACCGTTATCTGGAAGCTGCTTCCAGATGGCAGGACTATTCTAAAACAAGAATCATGGATCGCTTCTACGGCCCTGCATGCCAGGCTGGAAGGGCCTACTGCAACATCGATGTGGATGGAACAGTTTACCCCTGCTCACTGCTTATCGGTGAGTATGAAGGAGCCAGGAGCGCCCTTCACGGTGGATTCAAAAAAGCATTCCTTCATCTCAGCGAAAAGGATCTGCCCTGCAATGCCTGCACGGCTTCGTGTTATCCTGAATACAACTACCTCTATTCTCTTAATGTTCCTGTGGCGCTGGACTGGGCCCGAGGAGTAAAAAGAACCGACAAACTTCTACATAAA
>JAUVJW010000158.1 GCA_030596465.1 Candidatus Fermentibacteraceae bacterium
GCAGAACATGTTCCACTGCTATAAAATAGCTGCTGATGCCGCAGAAAAGGGCAATGAAAATCCTTGATATGCTGTTTAACCCCCGGGGTGTACACATTGAAGCAGACTCGAAGCCCGCCAGCAGAGAGAGGGTTGAGAAAAGAAAAAGCCCCCAGATAACAGGCAATTTGAATAACACAACCATGAACAACGCAATCCCCGGTAGAGAAATAAGCAGTCGACCTGTAAGCCTGGGAAAAGTCATTTGTTACTCCAGCCCCCCGAATCTTCTTTTTCGGGTTCGGTACTCATCCAGAGAGCTGCGAAGTTGTTCAGCGTTATAATCCGGCCACAATACCGGTGTAAAAACCAGCTCGCTGTATGCGGATTGCCAGAGCAGGAAGTTGGAAAGCCTCTGTTCTCCACTGGTTCTGATTATTACATCGGGATCCGGTATGTCAGAGTTGTACATATAGCGTGATATCAGCTCTTCTGTAATGTCGGAAGAAATGATATTTCCTGATGCTATATCCCCTGTAATTCTCACAAAAGCATCACAAAGCTCTGCCCTGCCGCCATAGCTCAAGGCAAGTATAAGATTAAGACCGGTGTTACCGGATGTTCTTTCCATTGCAAGTTCCAGGTCTTTTCGGGGATTCTCTGGAATATCATTCAGCCTGCCGGTTGTGCGCAGTTTAACGTTTTTCCTGTCAAGTTCGTCAATGTTCCCCTTTATGAACCGGCTGAGGAGCTTCATTATAAAACTGACCTCAGCTTTGGGACGAGACCAGTTCTCTGTGGAGAATGCGTAAAGAGTAAGGTACTTCACCCCCAGCTCTCCGCAAACCTCAACAGCATCATGAATTGATTTCTCGGCGGCACTGTGTCCCTTTATCCGGGAAAGACCCCTCTTACGAGCCCACCTTCCGTTACCGTCCATGATTATGGCAATATGCCGCAAATCTATTCCAGGGTCAGACTTCAAGTATATCTTCCTCTTTTAACTTCAAAAGCCTGTCAATTTCCTTTACGGCCTTATCAACAATGACCTGAACATCAGACATTGACTTTTTTTCCTGATCCTCGGTGATCTCTCCGCTTTTACAGGCCTTCTTCAGAGAATCATTTGTATCGCGACGAATATTTCTTATGGCGGTTCGGCCTACCTCCGCAAGCTTTTTAACATGCTTGATCAAGTCCTTGCGGCGCTGATCGCTAAGCTTGGGTATGGGGATTCTGATAATGGGACCATCGACGCTGGCCTGCAGACCCAGGTCGCTGGCTTCAATAGCCCTTGCAATGGCAGGCGCAGTGGAAATATCCCATGGCTGTATAACGAGAAGTCTTGGCTCCGGGGCGCTGATACCGGCTACCTGCTTCAAAGGAAGCTTGTCTCCCCATACTTCTACACGAATATTGTCCAGAAGGGCAGGGCTGGCCTTACCGGTTCTTACAACAGACATCTCCCTGGCAGTATTGTGCTGTGTTTTCTCCGCGCGTTCTTCCAGATTGAGAAGTATTTCCTCAAGCATAACTATTCCCCTTTCACAACCGTACCAAGGCTGTGATCCTTAAGGACTTTCACAAAATTGTACGGGTCTGTTATATCAAACACAACTATTGGCAGCAGATTGTCTCTGGCAACAGCAACAGCAGCTGCGTCCATTACCTTGAGGTCTCTTCTGAGAACCTCATTGTAACTCAATTCATCAAATCGAAAAGCGTCAGGATTAATTTTGGGATCTGAATCGTAAACTCCATCAACCTTGGTACCTTTGTAAAGAAAGCAACAGTTTGTTTGAGCAGCTCTGAGGGCTGCGGCTGTATCAGTTGACAAAAGCGGATTTCCTGTTCCTCCGGCAAAGAAAATTATCTTTCCCCGGGCAAACAATTCTTCTGCCCTTGTTGGAGCAAACAACTCGACACCGGCTTCAGGTACTGGAATAGCAGAGAGCACGGCGGCTTTACCTCCGTGCTTCTCAACTGAATCCGATACTGCCAGGCAGTTCATTACCGTAGCAAGCATCCCGATGTAATCGGCTCTTGTTCTGGTGAAAGCTGAAAGCTCTCTGCCCCGAGCGAAATTTCCTCCGCCGGTCACAACTCCGAGTTGATAACCGGCAGAGGCAACTTCTACAAGAACTTCGGCAATCCTGAATACGGTATCCCGGTGAAATCCATTTCCGGCAGAACCTGCCAGAACCTCTCCACTGAGTTTTAGAAGAACCCTGGGAGTTTTACCGGAACCGTCATCCATGCTAACCGCCTATCTGAAAACGCGCGAACCTGTTTATAACAGTGTTCTCTCCTATTTTTGCTATAAGAGCTGTAACCGCATCCGAAACTTTACCTGTCTCTGAATCATGTATCCATTCCTGGTCAAGAAGGCAGATTTCGCTGAAAAATTTGTCCATACGACCTTCTACGATCTTCTCCTTAATATTCTCAGGCTTGTTGGATTCCGCAAGCTGCTTGAGAAGAAACGCTTTCTCGTCCGCAACCCTCTCGGCAGGCACATCTTCACGGGAAACAAAGTCAGGTGCCGCAGCAGCAATATGCATGGCAACCTGCTTGCAGAATTCCTGAAATGCCTCTGTGCGAGCGACAAAATCAGTCTCACAGTTAATTTCAACAAGAACGCCAAGCTTACCCGGTCCGTGGATGTATGAAAATACAAGACCTTCGTTTGCCTGTCTGGACGCTCTTTTTGCCGCAACTTTTACACCCTGCTCACGAAGAAACTTCAGTGCCGCTTCAAGATTACCATCGGTGGAATCAAGAGCTTTTTTGCACTCCATCATACCAGCACCTGAAATTTTTCTCAGTTCTTTCACAGTCTTTGCGTCAACGGCCATTTTATTCCTCCGTGCCCTTTGCAGGCGCTGTTTTTTTAGCAGCTTTTTCCTTCACAGGGGGCTTTGTCTTTGCGGGGGCAGCTGTTTTTTCAGCAGCTTTTTCCTTCACAGGGGGCTTTGTCTTTACAGGAGCAGCTGCTTTTTTAACAGTCCCGGCTTCAGCCTTCTCCCGTACCGCCTTTTTTGGCGCAGGCTTACGCTCTTTACTCTTTCCCTGCTTATCCTGCCCCTCCGGGGGTGCTTCCACATCACGACGCTTTCTGCCTTCAGCCCCGAGCAGAGCAGCATCGGCAAGAGCACCAACGATGAGATCTATTGATTTGATTGCATCATCGTTTGCGGGAATGGGATAATCGACCTCTGTAGGATCGCAGTTGGTATCAACAAGAGCTATGCAGGGAATACCGAGTTTCCTGGCTTCCTTAACCGCGATTGATTCTTTCTTAATGTCGACAACAATGACCGCGCCCGGGATACCCTTCATGTGCCTGATACCCATGAGGTACTTGTTAATTCTTTCCATTTCACGAGTTTTCTGGAGAATTTCACGCTTTTTGAAACCCTGAGGCCAACCCTTTTTCTCCATATCTTCAAGCTCCTGAAGACGAAGAATGCTCTTGTAAATGGTGTTGTAATTGGTAAGTGTTCCGCCAAGCCAGCGTTCTGTCATGTAGAACATTCCTGAACGCTCCGCATGCTCGCGAACGCTTTCTCTGCCCTGCTTTTTCGTTGCGACAAAAAGTACATCCTTGCCGCTGGCAACAATGCGACTCACGAGGTTGATTGCGTCTTCAAGATTTCTCTGTGTTTTCTTGAGATCGATAATATGGATACCGTTTCTGGCCATGAAGATGTAATTCTTCATGCGGGGGTTCCATCTCTTCTCCTGGTGGCCGAAGTGTACGCCAGCCTCCAGCAGGTCCTGAATTGAGGGGATCTGCATTTAGATATATCCTTTCGGTTCTGCCTCCGATGGAAGCGGGCACCATCCCTTTGGGACACCCTGGCACCCGCCAATAACCATCGTGTGTTTTACAAATACGGTCTAACGCTTGGAGAACTGGAAACGCTTTCTCGCTTTGGGCTGTCCGTATTTCTTTCTTTCAACAATTCTTGGATCACGGCGAAGCATACCCGCTGCCTTCAGTGGGTGTCTGTACTCAGGATTTGCCTCAACAAGAGCTCTTGCGAGACCCATTCTGACCGCTCCAGCCTGACCGGTGATTCCTCCGCCTTTAACATTCACAACAAGGTCATAAGAAGCTGCGACTTTAATTGTCTGCAATGGCTCAAGCGCATGATCCTTCTGCCTGAGTACCGGGAAGTAAACACCAGGTTCTTTGTGATTAATAATTACTTTTCCTGAACCAGGTCTGAGGTAGCACCTGGCTGTAGAAGATTTTCTTCTGCCAATTCCTATGTACTGTTCCATACTGCCCCCTGACTACTTGATCTCAAGTACCCTGGGCTGCTGTGCAGCGTGGGTATGCTCGGGACCGGAAAATATCTTCATTTTTTTCAGTTGAGTACTACTTAGTCTGTTCTTGGGAAGCATCCCCTTAACAGCGTGTGTAAGCACTCTTTCTGGATGATCATTCATCATGTCACGCATCAATGTTGCTCTCTGACCACCGGCATAACCGGTGTGACGGTAATAAATTTTCTGATCAAGCTTGCGACCTGTTATTCGCATCTTTTCAACATTGATAACTACCACAAAATCTCCGGTGTCAATATGAGGAGTGTACACCGGTTTGTTCTTGCCCTGCAATATCATGGCAAGCTTAGCCGAGAGTCTTCCAAGGGTCTGGTCAGTGGCGTCAACCAGCCACCAGTCCCTCTTGATTTCTCCGGCTTTCGCAGAGTAAGTCTTCACTATCCTAGCCTCCGGGAAAGGATGGGGTTCTTTATTATTTCTCACTTCAGTCAGCTCTCGGGGGCTCCGGCTTTCGCCGGGTGTATCTCAGCCCTTCCCTTCAGGCAAATAGATGCCAAGGGGTCTCAAATCTGCTTGATTTGTTATGGTAAGTCAAGTGCCAGGAGCAGTTCCCGCAAATTATCGGGTGTACATACCGAACAACTACCCCGCCTGAGAATATCCCATGCTGTTTCATCATGTATCGCCGCAACAATCACAAGATGAATACCGGATGCTCGCAGAGCGGCATTTTTGCCCACAAGAGCGAGAGTTCTAAGCCTCAGGGGAATCCTTTTCTGAAACCCCTGAGGAAGAACCGCAATGCTCCCTTTCGCAAATGGCATAAACAGTTCGACGCCTGGAAGTACTTCACAGCGGAACGGGCGGCTGAA
>JAUVJW010000142.1 GCA_030596465.1 Candidatus Fermentibacteraceae bacterium
ATCTGATTTTCCAGTGTGTGTATTCCACACCATTCTTTCCCGTTCTGGTTGATGAGTAGAATGGAGGAAAACCTATGAACAGAGCAGAGATAAGAAGTGCTGCAAGTGTAAGGGGAAGGGTGACGATAAGAAGTGCTGCGGCGATTATTGTTTCCACAAACCGGGGCATCAGAGTTCACCGGTTCTGATATATTTTAAGAATTGTTCCCCTCTCTGGAACAGATCTACAAAGAACGGCGCACCGCTGCAGCCCGGGGAGAGAAGCAGAGTTCCCTCCTCTTCGGGATTCAAACAACTCATCCCAATGTCTACTGCTTCCTGCATGTCTGTCGCAGTCTTGAGCCGCTCCGGTTTTGTGTTTTCCAGCTCTTTTCTGAGTCTTATTGATGCAGGATCATCTTTGAAGAGAATTGTACAGTGTACTTTTTCCGCTATAAGCTCTGCCAGTGGGCGGTAATCAAGATTCTTGTGCCCTCCGCCTCCTGCTATGAGTACCAGATTTTTCCTGTTCAAACTGGTGATGGCTTTTACTACCGAATCAGGGGTGGTTGCTGCGGAATCATTGATAAAGGTGATCCTGCCCCTCTTTCCGGCAAACTGGAATCTGTGTGGTATTCCCGGAAAGGAGGCGATTCCCTCTGCAATTTTGTGCTTATCAACCCCTGCAGCAACAGCACAGCAGACCGCGGGGGGGATTAGATCGAGATGCAGAGGTATGGCCATGTGTTCCGGAAGTGAATCTCTGTGAATGATCTGTGTTGCTTCATCTTCTTTCCAGATTATCCAGCCGTTTTGTATGAAGGACCCGGTGTTGTTACCCAGTGATCGTGTTGATGAGAAGAAGTACCTTTTTGATATCCCGGGAATGGTTGAAAGTGCCGAATCGTCCAGCGGCAGGATGATAATGTCTTCTTCCCGCTGATGTCTTACGATTGATTCCTTATCGAATCTGTAATCTTCCATTGAATCGTACCAGTTCATGTGATCTGGAAAGAAGTTCAGCCAGCAGCCGATGTGTGGCGATCTTTCGTGAAGATCCATCTCTGCAAGCTGCCAGGAGGATAGTTCCAGAACAGGGTATATGGGCTTATCATCAACAAACCTGAGAGGAGAGACACAGTTGTTGCCTGCGGCAACAGTTTTTATTCCGGCTGTCTGAAGAATGTGACTGACCAGATGGGTGGTGAAGCTTTTTCCCTTTGTTCCGGTTATACCCGTCCAGTGTGTTTCTCTCTTTTCGCAGAAGATGCCAATAGGGCTTTCTACCGGTACTCCTGCCTCTGCCGCTGCAGCCAGATATCTGTTGCTGCGTTTAATACCGGGGTTTCTGATTACCAGATCCGCTGTTGTGAAATCGCTTTCCCTGTGGGTACCCAGTACGAATTTGATGTTCAAATCCTTGAGTTCCGCCAGGGCTTCTTTCAGTGCGGATTTATTCTGAAGATCGGTTACTGTCACCTTCGCGCCCTGCCTGTTCGCAAAGAGCGCCGCCCCCACTCCGCCGTCCTTGGTGCCCAGCCCCATGATGAGAACATTCATGCTCTGAAGACTTTCTCCCCTGCGGAAGAGCTTCATGAGAGAACCCCGAACAGGTATCGGTCCAGATGATGCTGATGCAGGTATTCCGGGTATTTATTCTTATACAGCTCATACAACTTTTTCCCTACATGATGGTCATGATGGTTGCCGCATACAGGGCCACAGGACTGCTTTGAGTTGAAATTCATCCAGTCAAAATCTTCCGACCAGAGGCAATCGGGTTTTGCCCTTCCCACAAATCTCTGACAGGCATGAACCATTCCGTAGGGATCCACCAGTGCGGTCGTGCTGCCTGCTGTGCAGCAAAGCTCCGGGATCCATCTGCCTAGAAGTAGTCTGTGGTGGCCTCCCAGCCGAATTGAATGGCTGGAAGCTTCCGAGTAAGCGTTTTCCAGAAGATCATACTTTTCGTCATGGGACATTGGATTCTCATCCAGATGAAGCAGGGAGACAGAAAGCTCTTTCAGCTCCAGCTCCCGGGAGATGAAACGCATCAGTTCAGGGAGATGTGCCGAACTTTCTCTGTCGAGCACTGCATTCAGATACAGTGGTAGCTCCAGGCCCTGCAGCATTTTAATGCCTTTGATGACTTTCTGGAAAGAACCACTGCCATCAGCCATTTTTCGCCGTGAATCATGAAGCACTTCAGGGCCGTCCAGAGAGATCACATGAATCAGCCGTTTTTCACCCTTGAAATCTTTAAGTATCTTTTCTGGAAGAATTGTGCCGTTTGTGTTGATAACCACCCAGCCGTTGCGGACTTTTGTAAGGAAATGATCTGTTACTGCTGGCAGCAGATCTTGTTCCAGCCATGGTTCCCCGCCTGTGAACCTGATCTGCGGTCTTGCGGTTGGACTGGAGTTAATTATGTGTTGCGTGAAAGACTCCGCTATTCTCATGAACAGTTCCGGATCTCCCCTTTTTTCGCCCACCGGAAAGTAACAATATCTGCAGACACAGTTGCACCTGCCGGTGGGCATCAGATAAAGAGAAGTGACCATCAGTAACCTCCCCGGCAGTCCCATTGTGTAATCTTCTCAGGCAGAGTAGCCTGACAGAAAGAGGCTCGTACCGGAGAGTTCTTAAACTTTGATGCAATCTTCCGAAAGAGGTCCAGTCGACATTCCATCGGTGGATGAACCGGGTCATCTTCTGTTTCGGGATAGTGTTTCATCATCCGGTTGAAGGATTCTTCAGGCAGTGCTGTTTTCATTCTTTCTGCAATGGTGTTGTTGATTCTCAGGGTTTCCACCCCGATGGCAAAGGGTTTTACCTTGAGTACCCACTGCAGGAGTTCTTCCAGCCTTTTTCCATCTGTTATCCCTGGAATAATGGGATCGATCCTTACAACAGTTCGCAGCCCGGGGATTCCCGCAAGCTCCTCTATCATTTCCGCTCGCTGCTGTGCTGTGGGAGCTGAGGGCTCAAGCATGTTTGTGATGCTGTTGTCAAGGGTATTCAGTGAGATGGCAACAAATGCCTTTTTGCTGTTTCTGATCACATCTATATCTCTTTTCACCAGCAGGCTTCTTGTGATGATGTAGAAAGGCTGACCTGTTTTCGAGAGGTGTCTTACAAGAGAACCTGTGCGGTTGTGCCTCTTTTCACATGGAGGGTATGCATCTGTCCATGGAGAAAGGTAAAGAGGAACATCTGACACAGGGGCAGAGATCAGTTCCTGTTCACTTCCTGTGGGTTGTACTGTTTCTGCGTGTTTCGGTTTTGCCACGCAGTAGACACAGCCGAACGGGCACCCGGTGTAAAGATTCACCTCCCGGATTTTCGGGCAAAACTCACGGTACTTCGGCATATCAATCCCCTGGCTGGTTGAGAGAGTTTGCTGCGTTCGCAAGCTCCGCGCCATACACACTGTCGCCTCTGGCTTCTGCCATTCTACTGAGAGAACCAAGACCCTCCTGCAGACTTCCGATATTGATGTACCGGGCGAATTCGCTTTCCAGATATACATCCCTGCCCCGGGAAGGAATTTCAATGAACCAGTTGTGCTTGTCCATAAGAGACAAAGCCCGGTTGGCATCCTCCAGAGGCTGCATGCCGTTATTACAATGCATACAGGCGTTTACAGTGGGGTAAAAGAACTGTACTGCCATCTCGGCGTGGGTTCTGTCGCCCATTCTCGACATGAGTATGTAGTTCAACCAGCCTCCTGCTCCCTCGATGTCTTCTTCCGCCAGAAGGCTGTCCATTGCAGCATAGGCCACCTCTGCGGCATCGTAGACCTGTTCGCTGATCAGGCTGAAATTCCATTCGTTGTCTCTTCTCCAGGTGGTGATGGGGTAAGAAGAACTCATGGCTCCGGACGGGTACAGGTTGAGCGTTTCGGTCCCCTCCGTCCATTGTCCGTAAAGCCTGGCAGAGTTGATAGATCCCGGTGATAACAGTGTGTCCAGAGGAAGCCACCCCTCCGGGAAGGCGAATGCTATGATTATGCAGGTGAAGTCAGTTGGTTCTGTTGAAAAAGATACGGGAATAAGCTCAATCTCTTCGGCGCCGGGGGGCAGCAGTGGATCCGGATAGTTCAGTATCTGGTAACCGCGAATGCGGAGATTAGCACTGCAGCGGAACGGTTCCAGCTCTTCCTGTGTCAGGTAAGAAGATGTATCCCCTGGTAGAGTAAGAGCGATGTGTTCTTCGGCATAATCAAACTCGCTTCCGTTCCACACCGATCTCAGTATAAAGAAAAAGCTGGTTTGCGGCCCGCCTTCTGTCTGGGTATGCTCAGAGATTACAGCTACGGAGTTCACAATGTTGTCTGCAAGGTTTTCCTCTGGTGAAACAAAGTAGGAGATTGTATCAAAATTCTCTTCGATCAGCCCTTCTGAAGCACCTGGTCCTATAGCAATGGTACTGTCGTCAGTTAGAACCACTACAATTTTTTCATAGCGCTGGTCAGAATCCCGTGTTGGAAAGTGCATAACAAAAGCTGCAGAGACATTCTCATAACCGGATTCATCCATCTGAATGAAACAGCCCCGGTAGTTAAAATCCCAGTCTCCCGGAGCAGGTATGGTGCTCATGTCGAATAATTTCGAAAACACAATTCTGCCATTCCTTGTAAGCCTGAAATAACTTTTTACATCTGACCATTCTTTAGGGTCAGAAAAACCATACATAAGAACAGTCTCGCTGGCCGGGTCAAATTTGTAAGTCAGTGCAAGGTCAATAATTCGTACAAACCCCACAGTCTCCGGATCAGAGAGGGCGGAAACTTTGCACCAGCCACGGGTGGAATCGTTGTGTACAGAGCGACCAAACAAGGTCACCTGAATTCCCGGAGAAAGAATACCCAGTGTGTCTGCTTCCGGAGCAGGCGCTGATAAGAGAGCAGTTTCCGAGAATGTATACCCATCACAGTTTTGATAGATTTCAGCGAAGCCGTTAACAGCAATCAGGCCCAGTAAGAACAGCACTTTGCTCATTTTACACCTCCTGTGTTTTGTCGATATGCGTGATGCATTTACAGATGAATATTCACCAATATTTCCTGCAGGTAAAGATTGAATGATTATTCGTTGTTTTTGTAAATTTTGGGAAAGAATTTCTTCATGCATTCAGGGCAGAGTCCGTGAGTGAACTGGGCATCGGAGCGTTCGGAGATGTATGATTCGATCTGTTTCCAGTATCCTTTGTCGTCGCGTATTTTTTTGCAGGAAGAGCAGATAGGAAGCAATCCGCTAAGGTGTTTAACTTCGCTGATAGCGCTTTTTAGTTTTTCATTCGCATCCGCAAGCTCGATATTCCGGAGTCTGTAAATCTCTGTTTCACGTTCTTTTTTGTCTGTTTCGTATTGTACCCGCAGCTCATTGATCTTCCGGCTGCCGTCAGCGGTGAATATTTCATTGTTGAGTTTACAGTACTTCTTATGAAATTCCAGAGCTTCCTTGAAATCCTCCTTCTGCTCCAGAATTGATGAAAGAATTATGCAGCAGTCTCTTCTTACATCGGGCGCTTCGAGTTCATCCGCAATATCGAGTCCTCTTCGGGCATATTCAAGAGCCTCAGCCAGGTGATTGGTAAGGGCATATAC
>JAUVJW010000211.1 GCA_030596465.1 Candidatus Fermentibacteraceae bacterium
CCCACCCCTTTGCTGCCGGGTATACCTGGAACAGGAATGAAATGATTGGAAAAATAATTATCGCTTCCCATGAGGATGTTGAGAAATTTAACGGAAAAGAAGTTGGCAGATCCCCCTGGAAAAGGATTACACAAGAGAGAATAAGCGCCTTCGCAGACGCAACAGATGACCATCAATGGATTCATACAGACAAAGAAAAAGCTGCGGCTTCTCCATTTGGAGCTACTATCGCCCATGGGTTTCTTACCGTTTCGCTGCTCCCGTCTCTTCTTGATGAAATAATAGAGGTGCGGAACTCGGAAATGACAGTGAACTATGCCGTTGAGAATCTCAGATTTGGTACTGCCGTTGTTGTTGACAGTGAAGTACGGCTGATTCTGTCTGTTAACGACATTCGTAACCTCAGGGGAATTACCAGAGTAACTCTAGGTATCGAAATGGAGATAAAGGGAGAGAAACGACCGGCATACAAAGGCAGCATTGTACTGCTCTACCATTTCAAACAGTAAAACCACCACACCGCTTGAGACAAAGAATAGAGTTCATTTGTTTCAGTTTGACGATCAACCAGTTTCCTCATATCAGCTCCCCTGTTGTATTGAGACTATGGTCTAATAAGAGTATAGTGTTAATAGACTGTGTTGTGAATGGTATGTCGTGACAGCTAATCCTGAAGATTGAATATTCTTGTCATTGGAATTATCGAGGTGGTTGAACGGCTCTTCTAATGGTTTCATCAAATGAAAGTTTCGGTTTCCATCCTGTGATTTTCTCGACCTCATGCTGTTTGTTCAACCATGCCGTGGAGGTAATGTCCAGAGCTTTCTCTCTGTCGAGAAGAAGAAGAATTCCAGTAAGTGTCGCGGCGATCTCCCCCAGAAAACCCGCAGTGTAAACAACGAAAGAAGGCACAGGAATTCTCAGTATTTTTCTTCCAGTGGCTTTTTCCATGGCTTTGTGAATTCGCTTCCAGGTAATCAGTTCAGGGTGTGAAGGTTGAAGTATTTTCCCTTCTGCCCCGGGTTTGTTAACCAGTTCAGCCATGAAGGAAACGAGATCTGAAATTGAGATAACGCAGAATTTTATATCGCTGTTGCTCAGGGTAGCTGTAATTCCCCTGCGGGCAAGCCAGTAAAAAAACTTCATTTCTCCGTCCCCGGGTCCCAGTGCCGCGGGAGATCTGACTATGATATACCTGGGAAATCCAGTGACCACCTGCTCGGCAAGCAATTTACTTCTTCCATAGGAAGATTGCGGACCGGCATCATTTGGTCCTGCCGCCGCCTGGCTTGATGTGAGAACGAAAAGAGCTTCCGGACACTCGACCTTTGCGGCATTTACAATTGCGGCTGTTATTCCGGCATTAACCCTGTCAAATTCTTCCCCCGAACGGGCTTTTACCGCTCCCGCCACATGGAAAATAACTTCAATACTGCTCAAGTGACCGGAGATACTTTCCTCCGACATAAGATCCACAGCAACTATTTTACAATCCGCCGGGATAAGGCTTGTGTCTGAAGTAGTACGCACAGCAGCAGTTACGGTGTGTCCATCATCAATAAGCTGTTTTGCCAGACACCTGCCTACAAAACCGGAAGCGCCGGTAAGAAAAATTTTCAAATTAAACTCCTTCTCTCCATACGGGAATATGTCTATTCCTGTTTGTTTTTGAAAGGTTTGTGGTTAGATTCATGAAGCAAATTGCGTTAGACAGATAATACTGCTGGTTCAAGCCAGAAAACTGATGGGTGATTTCATGGACATATTTCAGAAGTGTTTTGACTACGACAGACCTGAGAAGGTGAAGGCCATGGGACTCTACCCATATTTCGTTCCGCTTCAGGGGCATGTTGGCGCGGAGATGAAGATAGGCGGGCACGGTTTAATAATGCTCGGCTCAAATAACTATCTGGGACTTACCGACAACCCGTATGTTATGGAAAAATCTCGCGAGGCTATTCTGAAATACGGTACAGGTTGCACCGGCAGCAGATTTCTTAACGGAACACTGGATATTCACCTGGAGCTTGAGGACAGGCTGGCAAAATTTCTGAAGAAAGAAGCATGTCTTACCTTCAGTACCGGATTTCAATCTAATCTCGGAACAATAGGAACTCTCGGGCTCCGCGGAGATATATTCTATCTTGACAGAAAGAACCATGCCTCCATTATTGATGGCGCGCGAATGGGTTATGCCAAAGTTGTCAAGTACAGACACTGTGATCTGGATCATTTACGGCACATTCTGGAAAAACACCCCGGCGAGCCCGGCATGATAATTACTGATGGTGTTTTCAGTATGGAAGGCGACCTGGCGGATATTAATGGTCTTGCTGATCTTGCCGAGGAATTCGGAGTTCGTCTTCTTGTTGATGATGCCCATGGAGTGGGTGCCATGGGTTCTACGGGCATGGGTACCGCCGAACATCAGGGATGTCACGAAAGAGTTGATCTTATAGTAGGTACATTCAGCAAATCGTTTGCCAGCATCGGGGGTTTTTCCGCCGGGCCCTCCGAAGTCATCAGTTTTCTTCGTCACAATGCCCGAACAAATATCTTCAGCGCCAGTCTTCCACCGGCAGCAGTTGCTACGGTGATAGCAGTTCTTGATATCGTGGAGAAGGAGCCCGAGCTGCTTGTGAGGGTTCACCGTGCTGCCGAGAGGTGTCGGAACGGTCTTACCGCAATGGGATTTAATATAGGAAGAAGCGAAGCTCCAATTATTCCGGTGTTTGTCGGTGACGATCTGGACTGTTTCAGAGTCTGGAAAGATATGTTTGACAATGGTGTATTCACCAATCCAGTTGTATCTCCAGCTGTTGAGCCGGGAGGTGCTATTCTTCGTACAAGCTTTATGGCCAGTCATACTGATGACATGATTGATCGTGCTCTTGAGGTATTTGAAAAGGTTGGACGCAGGCATAATCTTATAGGCGGGTAGTATGAAGTATTCAATTGAGAAGGCGAACAGCCGTAAAGCCCGCAAAGAATTCCTCATGCTTCCGTTTAGAATTAACGCGGATGATCCCCACTGGGTTCCTCCTCTGTTAATGAATGTGCGGCAGCTTATGAACAGGAAGCATCCGTTTCATGAACATGCGGATGTAGAGTTCTACATTGCCAGAGACATCAGCAACAAAGTAGTGGGCAGGATAAGTGCCTGTGTAAACAGAACCCATAACGAATATCACAATGAGAAAACCGGTTTCTTCGGCTTTCTTGAGTGTGAAAATGACAATGAGCTTGCAGCCCTTTTACTTGCTGCTGCCGAAAACTATGTAAAAGAAAAAGGTATGGAAAGTATTCGCGGTCCGTTCAACCTTTCAACCAATGAGGAATGCGGTCTGCTTGTTGAAGGATTTGATACCGACCCAAGACTCATGATGACTCATAATCCGAAATGGCTGGGAGGGCTTGTGGAAGCAGCGGGCTACAGCAAGCTCATGGATCTTCTTGCCTACTGGCTTGACGGTGAC
>JAUVJW010000109.1 GCA_030596465.1 Candidatus Fermentibacteraceae bacterium
ATTCCGGTACTGACATATTCAGGTACATTGACGACATTGAACTGAGAATCCTTCTCTGTGAGCGGATAGCTTATGCTGAAAAGATTGCCTATGATTCTCTGGCTGTGCTTCTTGTGGAGAAAGCTGATCAGCTCAGGCATACCCCCTCAATATGGCCTGTGAACGGTATTTTTGTCAGCGATTTCGGTGCGAGAATCGATCCCTTTACCGGAGCGGTGAGATACCATAAGGGGATAGATATATCTGCCAATACCGGAACATCGATATACGCCCCGGCGGATGGAACAGTAATTTTCTGCGGCTGGAGTGGTGGCTGGGGACTCAATCTGGTAATCAGGCATTCAGATTTGATCTCCACCAGATATGCACATTGCTCGGCTATTGATGTTGCTGTGGGGCAGTCTGTTCAGCGGGGAGATCTGATCGGCAGGGTTGGGTCAACAGGTAGATCTGTGGGGCCGCATGTACACTACGAAGTTCTCAAGAATGGTATTCAGATAGACCCCGAGAATTTTATTATCAGGGCGGGACCCACCGAAGCCGCGTTCTGATTATACCCCCTTATTTCGGAGGCTGAATGAGTACCAGAGACTTGTGGAACAGGTATGCCCGGTATTTCAACGCGGAAGAGGGTTTTGTTTTTCCGGCTGATCAACCTGAACTTGATTTCTATTCGCGGATTAGAAAGGAATACACCGGAGCCTGCCTGGAAATTGGTGCGGGATCCGGAAGACTTGCCGGTTCTCTTAAAGGGCATTCTGTAACTGTTGCTCTTGAACCAAGTGATTCCATGCTTAAAGGATGGGCGACTTCAGACTGTGAACTGGCGGCAAGGGTACAGGGTATCGGTGAGAATATGCCGTTCAGATCAGGTTTCTTTCCGGTTGTCTGTTTTCCCTATAACGGGTTTCAGTGCGTTCCGGAAGAAGAAATCAGAATTAGAATTATCCGGGATGCCTTCAGGGTCACAGCCCCCGGGGGTGTTTTTCTTCTAGAAGTAAGTCCTGTGTTTGCAAGAAGAGATTCTGAACCGCTTACCGAGCGATACCGCGCGGATATGCCTGACGGTACTCGTCTTGTACTGAGGGAGAAGGTGGAACGCAGGCGCAATCCGGACTCAATCAAATACCATATGTTTTACACTACCATTGATGAAGGCAGGGAAACTACAGAGGAGATCACGCTTGATCTTGCTGTAACCAGTCGTGATCAGATAATCAATCTTTTGAAAGAAACGGGATTTTGTGATATACTTGAATGGGGAAATTATGACCATACTCCCTACGATGACGAATTATCACCAAGACTTCTGGTTCTTGCTGTAAAGGGGATATGAAATGTTGACACTGCTTCTGGTTCTTGCTTCAGTTACCGTCTCTGACGAGATTGTTGATCCCAGATTTCCCTCAGTCTCTCCGGATGGATCTGAGATGGTGTTCTGCTGGAGGGGGAAGTTGTGGGAAGCTTCTGTAACTGGGGGTATACCACGATGTTTGACTCCGGGCGACGGGTATATCAGCTATCCTGCATACAGTGAGGACGGAGCCTGGATAGCATTTACAAATGACGCGACAGGAGGCGGAGATGTATATGTGATGCCATCCGGTGGCGGCGTTTCTGCAAGACTGACATACCACAGCGGTGAAGACAGAGTGCTGGGATGGACCGGAAATGAGGTTTTGTTCTGTTCTTCCAGAGAGGGAGGAAACAACTGGGTATGGAGGATTTCCCCGAATGAAGGAACCCCTGCTCTGGAACTGGCGGCTTCAGTAAAGAATCTGATCAGTATTACCGGTGGATATGTGATTGAAAGGGGAGTTACTCCCTGGTGGCGGAGACACTACGCGGGTAGTGCCTCAAGTTCTCTCTGGACAGTTAAAGAAGGTGAATTCAGCCCTCTTGTCGTTCTCAATGCAGATCAGAGGTGGCCTCTTTCAGATTCAGATAACAACATTTTCTATGTAATGGAGGACGAAACGGGCCAGGATTGTTTCTTCAATATTCATGGAGATCCCATATCACAATCGGTTCCCGGCGGTATTACATTTCCGGCAATAAGTGCGGACGGATCAACGGTTGTGTTCGAGTCAGCCGGAAAACTTATTCGCGCCGGCACTTCGGATATGGCTATGGAAGAAATTTATCTCGCGGCCAGTGTTGACCTTCCTTTTCCCATGGAAGAGCTTTCCTTTGCGGGAGTTTACACATCGGATTTCTCAGTAGCAGACGATGCGTCTTTTATGGTTATGGAGGCGGAAGGCGAAATATATGCGGCATCCATCACCGATGGTGAGTTTGATGATGTGGTCAGGGTGACATCAACCAGTGCGCTGGAGAGTAGACCCAGAATCAGCCCTGATGGTTCAATGATCCTTTTTCAGAGAGAATATGACGGAGAAGTTAAAATTGTGCTGGGCGCAGTAGAAATAATTGAGGGCGATCCCATTCGTATTGATCTGGACCAGTTGAACACAGGCCAGGAAGTGTCCCGAAACGCAGAGTGGGCTCCATCGGGAGATTTTTCCTTTGTGGATGGTGAAGGATGTCTCTATTTCATGGATGTTCCTGGGGGCAGATCAAGAAAAATATGTGACTTGAAAGGTGTTCTGCATCATTCATGGTCACCGGATTCAAGATGGATTGCATTCAGTATAACTGTTGAAGCACACCGTGAAGATGTCTTTGTTGTTTCCGCTGACGGGGGTGAGGCGGTAAATGTAAGCCGTCATCCCAATGATGACTTTCAGCCCCTCTGGCCCTCTGATGGAAGAAGGCTTATCTGGGCAAGCAGAACCGATGACGGTGATTATTCAATTGTACAGGCGTGGTTCAGTCCTGAGGATTGGGAAGCGGAACGGGATGTCAGGGACGAACTTCTTGATATTCCCCTGGAGAGAGTGTTCGCGAATACGGAAGATCTTTATATGCGTACTGAAGAACTGTGCCAGGTGGAAGGCTATTACAATTTTTACGGGATAACCCCTGACGGGAGGAAGATATACTTTCCCTCCACTGACATATCCGGAAGCATGGATCTGTTCTCTGTAGACTGGGACGGTGAAAACCTTACAAGAGAGACCAGCGGAGATTATTCGCCGGAAAGAATTCAGCCCACTGATACAGAGAAAGCCGGTGCTGTTTACTATCTCAGCTATGGTTCATCCCTTAGAAATACAGACGGAGATCTGCTTTCCTGGACTGCTCCATATTCACAGTTCAGAGATGAAATGCAGAGGCAGAAATTTGTTTCGGCCTGGAGACAGCTTCGGGACAGTTTTTACGATAATGATATGCATGGTGTGGACTGGGATGATATGAGGGATAAGTATGAAGAAAGAGCTGCTGCTGCTTTAATTAACCGGGAATTTAACGATGTTGTGAGAAGGATGCTCGGTGAACTTTCGGCATCGCATCTGGGGATTTATGGACCATGGATATACACCCGGACTGCATATACAGGGGAGACCGGTATTTTTCCGGATCATTACTATAATGGTTCTGGAATCCGGGTAGACAGTCTGCTTCCAATGTCTCCCGGTTATCTTGCCGGTTTTCTTCAGGGAGATATTATCTCAAAGATCAACAATGAGCCTGTGGGATGGAGCCATAATTTTTACGCTCCTCTCCGGAACACTGCTGACAGGGAGATCGAGTTTAATTTCATACGGGATGGCACACCTTTGCGGGTACGGCTTACTCCTGTTTCAGAGTGGGATATCTGGAACCTTGAGTATGATGAATGGCTTTCACGACAAAGAAGCTGGGTTTCTTACCTTTCAGGTGACAGAGTAGGCTATCTGCACATTCCCTCCATGGACCAGGAATCAGTGAAGAACTTCAGAAGAGACCTCTACGCAGAGGGTCTCGGAAGAGATGCCATGATTATTGATGTGAGAGGTAACGGCGGTGGTTCCACTCACGACCAGATTTTAGCCAGCCTTGCCAGAGACATATATGCCTTCAGTCGTAACAGAAGTGGAACTGCTACAGTGGAACCTCTTGGTGTCTGGAAGAATCCACTGGTTCTGTTAATCAACGAAACCTGTTACTCCGATGCGGAAATATTTCCCGCAGCCTGGAAAGAACTCGATCTTGGCCCTGTCGTGGGGAATTCCACATACGGGGCTGTGATTGGCACCGTTGATATTCAGTTGGCCGATGGAACCGGTTTCAGGCTTCCGGGAACAGGGTGGTATACCATGGAAGGAAACAACCTTGAGAACAATGGTGTAGCACCGGATGTACTGGTTCTGGAGATGCCGGAGGACATGGGTCTGGGCATTGACAGACAGCTTGATGCTGCTATTCAAGCCGCAATCGAATTGATTTAGAGGGGGTACCTATTTAATTGCCGGGGGTTTATTTTCCCTGCACCGGTAGGTTCCGGTGGTAGTAATTGATACTTTTTTTTTACATCAGGAGGAATACCGAAATGCGGAGAACAGTAGTAACAATGCCCGGTGACGGAATCGGAGTACCGGTTCTGAATGAGGCTTTGAGGGTATTGGGTGCGGCTGGTTTTGAGGCGGACTATATTCACGCCGACATAGGTTGGGAATTCTGGAAGAAAGAGGGAAATCCTCTTCCGCAAAGAACGATTGATATTCTTGCAAAGCACAAGATTGCCCTTTTCGGGGCTATCACTTCCAAGCCCAAAGACAAGGCCAATGAAGCTCTTGATCCCTCCCTTCGAGACAAGGGTCTGGTGTATTTCAGTCCCATTGTCTCCATGCGTCAGCACTTCAATCTGGACATCTGTACCCGTCCCTGCAAGGCATTTGCGGGTAATCCCCTTAACTTCATAAGAAGAGGTTCCGGAGACATTGTTGAAGAACCATCTGTAGATGCGGTTATTTTCCGTCAGAACACAGAGGGTCTGTACGGCGGAGTTGAATGGACCAATCCACCGGATGTTGTATACGATGCTTTGAACACACATATAAAGTTCCGGAAAAACTTTGGTGATGTACCCAGGGAAGACCTTGCTGTCTCAACAAGAATTTTTTCCCGGAAGGCCTGCCAGAGAATACTGAGAGCTGCCTTCGAGTACGCGAAGAAATTCGGTTACAAGAGTGTTACCATCTGTGAGAAGCCTAATGTTATCCGCGAGACAAGCGGTATGATGCGTGAAGAGGGCAGAAAGATGGTTAAGGAATACGATGGTATTGATCTCTGGGAAACGAATATTGATGCGCAGATGATGTGGCTGACCAAGAACCCTGAGGATTACGGTGTTCTTGTAAGCGGTAACATGTTCGGTGATATAGTCAGTGACGGTTTCGCCGGTCTCACAGGCGGTCTTGGTTTTGCGTGCAGTGCTAACATCGGTGATGAAGTAGCTGTATTCGAGCCAACACACGGCTCTGCGCCAAAGTATGCTGATTATGAAGTATCAATAGTTAACCCCATTGCCATGTTTCTTTCTGCCTGTATGATGCTTGATCACATAGGTGAAGTGGAAAAAGCGGCAAAGATCCGCAAGGCAATTGAAACTGTTATTAAAGAAGGCAGGGTTCGCACGTACGACATGAAAAAAATGCGGGGAACCGCAGATGTTGTAAATAAGGGAGCTGCCAGCACCTCTCAGATGACAGACGCTGTTATAGAAGTCATGGGCAGGTAGAACAGTGAAAGCAACAATAGAGAAGCTCTTTGCCGTTCAGCTTGCAAAGATCTCCGATGAGGATCTCAAGCAGAAGGTAGTGAGTGTATGGGTAACTGCCGTCGAAGAAGGTGGCTGGACTGTTGAGCAACTGTCACAAATACCGTTTACTCTTCTTACTGAAACACATGGTATAAACCTCATGCAGCACACTATTGCTGTTACAGAAGGTGCCATTGGTCTTGCCAACGCCATAGAGGGTACATACGCTCCGCCCTTCAAGGTAAACATGGACTGGCTTGTAGCTGGCGGTCTGCTCCACGATGTCGGCAAGCTTCTTGAGATTGAATATGCTGACGGGAAGTATCAGAAAAGCTACAGCGGCAAGTGTGCCAGACATCCCATTTCCGGTGCCATTCTCGCGGCAAAAGCCGGACTCTCAGAAGAGATAATCAACATTATCGGCTGTCACGCTAAAGAAGGCGACGGCAGACCACAGAGGGTGGAGACTGTTCTGGTTCATCAGGCCGATTTCGCCACTTTCAATCCCATGGTGATGTTGTCCAAAGGGCTTCTTATTACCTGATAAACAATCCCCGGGCAGTTCCGTACGGAGCTGCCCGGAACCATTGACTTGAATGGGGTTTGCCCTTAGAGTAGGGCAAACCTTGTCATATATATATACAGGAGGTAATGATGATCAGAGTGATTTTTGTTCTTATGATTCTTGCTGTATCAGCATTTGCCGGTACGGTTTACCGTGCACCACAGCCGGTTGAAACTGCCGAGTACATGGGAACAGACGGCGGACCAGTAGTAGGGTTCAATCTTACCGCGCTTGAAACAATCGAGAGTTCAGTTGAAGACTACGGCAGTGGAGTAATATTCAGAATTCCCGGCGGCGGTTACGGTGCCGAAGTTGGAACACCTGATGTTCCCTGTATCAGAAGAATGGTTCAGGTTCCCAATACAGGTGATATCTCCCTCGAGATTATCAGCTCCGAGACATCTGTTCTGGGTAATTACGGTGTTCTTCCAATGCAGCCTTTCATGGACAGAAACGGCAACACCGTTCCTCTGAAAGTCAATGAGGAAGTTTACGGTACATCATCCGCCTATCCCGCAAGCCCTGTTGTGATTGAAAGGGTCTCCATCCTCCGGGACATCCGTGTCGCGTGGGTCAGATTCAATCCTGTATCAGTAA